>SKJD01000081.1 GCA_007116095.1 Candidatus Hydrogenedentota bacterium | reverse complement strand
CTCAGGTCCTGGCCTTCTTTATGGCGTATTCGCCAGGAATCCATGTAGGAATCCAGGTCATAGGCCCCGTCAAAATCATTGACGTCCTCGGTCGAGCCCGAGTCTTTGTTGTTCTCCAGGGGACGCTCGCGGTCCTCGGGCTTTTTCTGGGCTTGTTCGAGGAAGGGGTTCTGTTCCAGCTCTTGCTGAACGTACTGTTCCAATTCCATGCCGGAAAGTTGTAACATATGCAGACCCTGCTGCATCTTCTGCGTAAGGACGAGTTGTTGTGACTGTGTCTGTGTCTGCGCCAGTCGGTTTTCCATCTGCATGAAGGACGTCTTTCCAGGTCGCGCAAATCCGCATGTCGCCCTGTCTTTTCAGCGCGCTCATGCCGAATAGCAATTCTTATGCCATTATAACGCAGCAACAATTTCGATGCAACGCAAACCCCGTAAAACCCACAGGAGTAGACGGTGCTTCAATTCTGTCTCCTGGGCAGCGGCAGTAGCGGAAACGCCCTGCTTGTCCTGTCTGAACAGACGAAAATACTGATAGACAACGGCCTGAGCTACAAGCAACTGGAGGCGCGCGCCCGCTTGGTGGGCCAGGGCCTGGAGGATCTCAGCGCAGTCTTTGTGACCCATGAGCACGGCGACCATGTCAAGGGACTGGGCGTACTCTGCCGGAAGCGTCCCATTCCGGTGTTTATGACCGAACAAACCCGGGAAAACCTGCCGCGCAGCCTGGGTCCCCTCCCCCACGTGGCCGCATACGAAGCCGGCGAAACCATCGTCTGGCAAGACATGGAGCTGGGCAGCTTCAGTGTCTCCCACGATGCGATTGACCCGGTGAGCTATGTGGTGCGCAGCCAGGGCGCCCAACTGGGGCTGGCGACCGACCTCGGTCACTTGTCGAACCTCGTGCGCACGCGCCTGTCCGGCTCCCATGCCCTGATTGTGGAGGCCAATTACTGCCCGGACCGACTGCGTGTAGGGCCGTACCCGCCGCAAATACAGCAACGCATCCGCAGCCGCCTGGGCCATCTCTCCAACCAGGACATGTGCTCCCTCTTGAGTGATCTGCAACACGAACTCCTGCAACTGGTCGTGCTCGTACACATCAGCGAAAACAACAACCATCCCGAGCTGGTAACCCGGATGGCGCGCCAGGCCTTGCGCAATGATGGGGTCGGACTGCATGTCGCGGCACAGGACGCCCCAACCCCCATGATGCGTGTCTGTGAAGCGCCAACCCACACAGCCACTGCCTATGAACCCGGCTGATTTTTTACATGATACAGCGACCCGACGTTTGCTGGAACGCGCCGGTCGCGCTGCCGGCATGCCCCTGAGCCTGCACCCATACGACCCGGAACTTGGCGAAGGGCTGCGTATATGCGGCTCCGGCGCGTGCCAGGCGTGCAGCTTCATCGCCGGCGTACCGGGGGGCCGTCAGGCATGCCGAGATTCCCGCGCCATGCCGTCCGTACAGTGCCTGCGCCAGAAGCGACCCATACCCTTTGTCTGTCACCTGGGCTTCGCCTGTTTATCTATTCCGGTTACTTTTCCAGGCTTGACCTGTGTGATCTCGCTCGGTCCCTGGAACCCGGCGGAGGCGCCACGGAGCCTGGAGTTTGACGCCTGTCAAGGTTTGGAAACGCTGGACGGAAACAGATACGCGACTTTTCCGACGCGCCTGGATGACATCCGCGTTACCGTGAACGCTGCGCCGTTGGCCCTGGCCGAATGGCTGATCGCCGATTTACAGGCCCTGTGGGAAGCCTTTGTGGCAGGGCATACCCAAAATTTGTTAACAACACAAGAAGTCGACAGCGATTCGTTGCAGGCAAATGCTCCGCGCAGCAGCGAAGCTACCGCGCTTCGCAGTATCCAGCGTCCGGGGCTGACCGCCCTGGAGCAGTACCCCGGTAAGGCCATTGCCACGGCCCTGATGGCCGGGGACAGCGCCCAGGCCCGACTGCATTTCGAAGGCGCCATGGCCCCGTTGCGGCAGCCAGTATCCACAATCCAGGAGCCTGGAGCCGCACACCTACGCTGCGCCGCTATCGTGGCTTCCACACTGGAGCACCTGGCGCGCATCGGCCACATCCGCCCCGCAGCCGATCGCTTTACCGCATGGCTGGACGAACAAGCCGAAACCGCTTCGGCGGAGGCTTTGATACGCTCAGCCCTGGCCTTCCTCCGGAAACAACTGCCGACAACGAAGGCTGCAACCAAGGCTGCGACACCCGCATCCCCCAAAGCGCCTTCCCTTGCGGAAAGCCCAACAGACACGACATTACAGATCTCCAAAAGCGCCCAGAGCCCCCAGGCGCGGAAGCTGGAAAAAAATCTCAAGGCGATCTTCCGGGCGCGCAAGCTGCAAAACGAGATCACCCTGCAAGACGTGGCGACGGAACTGGGAGAAACGCCCTCGGCGATCAGTCACCGCATGAAAAAGTTGTTGGGCATGCATTTTTCGGAATATCTGGGTAGAATACGGGTGGAAGAAGCGAAGCGCCTGCTACGTCAGACCCGCTTGTCCGCCACCGCCATCGCCAAGCGGGTTGGCGTGGCGGATCAGAGTCATTTCAGCAAGCTGTTCAAGAAATACACCGGCATGACGCCCCTGAACTATAGAAAATCGATACAGAGGCCCTCATGAGCAAATCCAAAACAACCATCTGGCGCCGTATCCGGCAATGGTGGTGGCAGAAGTCCTGCCCCAGCGAATTTCT
>SKJD01000159.1 GCA_007116095.1 Candidatus Hydrogenedentota bacterium | reverse complement strand
GACGTAGAAATCCCCCCTTTGGTCAACGCTGCAACGGCCCCATACATCTCATCAGTAGAAAACCCTGCTGAGGCCATGTTGCCCGCTACCCCGCCTAGAGAGGCGCTAAGTTCATCGAAGGTTGTTACGCCGCCTTTCACCGCTACAAAGGCCCCATCGAAAGCGCCTTCGATCTCTTCCACCTCCAGCCCAAACGCATTGACAACCGAGCTGCCCAGGGCTACCGCCGTGGCTAAATCGCTGACGCCTGCCGTGGCTGCCATCGCCGCCTGTTCAAGAATGTAAGGGATATGTGCTTCTTCGGTACCTGCAGAAAGCGCCGCATAGGCCGCGTCTGCCGCTACAACCAAATCCTGACCGAATTCCCTGGAGACAGACTTAACCGCTGCCTCTATCGCCGCCAAATCCTGAACGCCCAGGGTCGCAATCTCGGCCAGCTTGGCACCGAAGCCCATGGCGGCATAGCCGCTTACCCCCATGGCGCCCGTAATGGCCGCCCCCATTGCCCCCACGCCCTTCATGACATTATCCAGCTCTGGCTTTATCCTCTTGGTTGCGCCAACAACGTCGCTATGCGCTTGCTGAAGCGCCGCCTGTAGCCCACTCAGATCGCCCGAAATCGCCCATGCTGCTTCACCAAGTACCTGACTCATCGTTCCACCACCTCCGTTTTTTGTGCCCGTGTTCCGGGCCTTATGTGTTCCGTACCCTCGGATCGCTCTCGATCAACCCTCTCAGCAGATCCCGCAACCCGTTCGACTCAGGATCGAATTTGCGCTCGTGCTGCACTTGAACCGGGCCGCCATTCGCACCCGTCAGCTCAAACAGTCGATAATTCTCCAGGCCCAGGAGCTTGAAACGCTGCTCCGAAATTCTCAGCAGCAGGCCCGCCGCCCGGCAGGAAGGGTGATCGCCCGTTGCCAGGGGCCACAGCGCTTTGTGCAATTCATCCAGGCGCTCCAGCTCCAGCCGTTGCAAAACCCGCACTTCCGCTTCAGATTCTTGCTGTATCCTGGAAAGCGCCTGATCCACCAACCGAAACACGTGCGTAGTCGAAATGCCCAGCTCAGCAGCTATGGCGCGATAGCTTTTGCCCGCCATGCGAAGCCGTACCGCCTCCTGTTCCCGCTGCAACGACACCAAACGCTTTGTGCTGCGCGGGCTGTTCCGCCTCCTATCCACGCCAGGTTTCCGCCATATGCTGGCGCTCTGCCTCTTCCGAATCGCTCAACTTTTCGGGCTGATTCGATTCCGGCGCTTTGATGCGCATCACGCGCCCCTCCAGCCGCTTCAACGTTTTCACCTTCTGCGCAACCGTGCTGCCCTCGGGCAGTTCAACGCCGTAGGTCTCAAGCTGTTCGTTCAGCAGCCTGTGCTGCGCGATCTCTTGGGCTTCCGCTTCGAGTTCATCACCGCCATCGTCTGTGTGCTGTTCGTTTTCAAGCATATTTCCATCTCCGCTTGTCGCTTCCGCAACTGTTGAATCACCGCCCGTGCATGACTTCGGGCTTCCCATGCGCTATCCTCTGCCATTCACTATCCCTCCGCCAGGACGCTTTCCCGGGCCAATTGGGTTGCCTCGATACGTCCCGCTGCCCGCTCCTCTTCCAGGTCCCGAACCCGCTCCGAAGCCACATAGGCCACCGTGCAACGGCAATTGGGGTGCGCCGGGGGCTGCGCCACGCCACTGGGGAAATCCTCATCAATCGCGATGACGCCGGCTGCCTCGTTGCTTGCGCATACGTCGCTTACACGGTCATCCCCATTGGTTACCCAGGACTTCCACCGCGCCCCGCGTTGCTCCGCCTCGAAGCGCCGGGCCTCACTCGTGCCATACCGGGCCTCGGTCCTGGCAATCGTTTCCCGTCGGTCCCGGAGAAGCCGTTGGTATTGTCGTTCCAGGCGCCGTTCGTAGGTTTCCCGTGGAAGGTCTTGCAGGTCTAGGTACTCCCGGTATTTCGAGTAGGTCGCCGCCCGGTTCCGATCCAGCCCTCGGACTTCCTCAAGCCGCCGGGCAATCGCCCTGGGGTTTTGCCCATCGGCAATGCCCTCTGCGATGACAGCCGCCGATTTGCGAAGTTCGGTTTCCGCCAGCCTCGTGATCAACGTGTCCGCTTGTCGGCCCGCCAAGTCCCGAACCTTCGCCTGGGTGACCTCCGACGCGCCCGCCTGAAGCGTCAGCGCAAGCCTGTCCCGAAGCTCCGCCGTCAGTCGGGGCCGTAGCTCATCGATAAAATCCGCGAATAGCAGGGTGAATTGTTCATCCGCCGTCAACTCCGAAATGTCCATATCCGGCCCTTTCTGTGCGTTTTTGCCTCTCTACGGCTAGGGTCACCGGTTCAGGGCACCCCATGCAAAGCCTTGCCGTTCAGGCGCTTGCCCGCGTTTCCTCATGCCCGCCATGAACCGCACTACGGGGTTTACTACCGGTTTTCGCCTGATCCGACGGGTGCAACATGCGCAACCCAAGCTCATAGGCCTTCCGGTAGCTGTGCGGATCTTCCGCCTCGGGGTAGGGCCAGCACAACAGTTCCCGGTTCCGGGCTTTGTCGTACACATTGGAAGCCGCGTCCGCCAGGGCCAGCAATCGGCCCGCGTGAACCAGGTCCGCGAAATGAGCATGCTCTTGTTCCACCGTCCGCCGGTGAAGCTCGTAGGCATCCCGGAGGCGTCCCATTTCCTCATGGGTTGCCTCTTCAGGGTTCGCAGCATGATCCAATATATCCAAGCCGATCTCCAGTGCCAGCTGACAATATGCCGCTTTGGGCCATAGGGGTAGTTCCTGACGTAGGTTCATCGCAAAAGCCCTCATGTTGTTTGGTCGCCGCATCGTCTCCACCTCCGTTTTTGTGACACTTTGTGACACTATGACACTTTTTCCCTCTGTTGGATTAGCAATCAAATATAAGGAGAGTTCCCGCAAAAAATGTCAAACTGTCATAAAGTGTCATTCCGTATTACTTCCGTTGATAAATTCAGCCTTCAACGCCAAGCCTTTGACGCCATGACCTCGCGCCGTTTTGTGCCGCTTGAACCCGCGCTCCTGAAGCGTCCTTGTCATGGCGTTGGTCGTGATTTTCGAGCCGCTGAAAGCCGTGTAGGCTTCGGCCAGGTCCTTGCTACGCGCCACATAGCTGGAGTCCTGCATGCAGCATTCCGCCAGAAATTGAGCGATCACATCTTCTGCTGCCCGATATTCAGACGTCGCCGCCTTCACCCGTTCCGGTACCGGGGGTTCGTTGCCGATCCGGCCCATGTGCAGAATGCCCCGCGCCGCCCAAGCCAATATGCCTTCGCGCTCCGCCTTCAGTTTTTCCAGCAAATGCCGATCAATCCGCTCCCGTGGAATTTGCACCTCGAAGGGGATCAGCCGTATCCGCCGCCACATGCCCAGGCTTGTGTCCTTGATCCGTGGCTTGTGGTTCGTGGCGAATAGCAACTTGAACGCCGGCAGGAAGGTGAATGGCTGCTGATATTTGACTTCCGCCTGGATGGGTTCGCCGCCCGTGGCCGCCTTCAAGAGCGAAGCATTCAGCAGGTTGCCCTGGTCGGATTCCGCCGACAGCACCAACCGCGCCGCCCGAAGCGCCGCCAGGGCATAGTTCTTGTCGCCGGGCCTTCCGCTCTGCATGAGTGACTCAGGAGCAATCTCCGCAGAATACTCCAGCCCCACCGCATGCCGTAGCGCATTCAGGAAAACGGACTTGCCATTCAGGCCGCCGCCGTACAAAATCCAAAAACATTGGGCGTCCGTGTTGCCGGTCAGAGCATATCCCGCAACCCATTGCAGGTAACTGATCAGCTCGGAATCACCCTCGAATATCTCATCCAGGAATTTCAGCCACCGGGAACATTCATCAGTAGCGTTGTAGGGTGTCTCACAAAGACGGGAAATGTAGTCTTCTCTGTCATGCTCCTGAAGGGTGCCTGTCTCCAGATTGAGTGTCCCGTTGGCGCAGTTCAGCAGATGGGCGGACGCATCCCATGTGATAGCATCCGCATCCACACCGCTTTGATCCGCCGTGATTTTCAGGACGGCATCCATGGTGGCATTGCGCTCCAGGTTGCGCGCAAATTTGATCCACTTGAGTTCGTCAAAATCCGGGTTTTCACGCCGAAGCGCGACGGCCTCCTCTCGGTAGGCATGCCCCAACTTTTGCGCCAGGCGCCGCACAGGCTTGAAGGCTTCCGGCTTCCAGCGCCGACCATCCCAATGGAACCAGCCATGCACGCTGCTGTGTTTGATATCCGACGCATGAAGGGCCGTCAGACGCCGCGCCGCCCCCAGCTCTGACAACGCTTCCTGCCGTCCAGGGGGCTGTGTCGTCTCCGTGGGCATGCCCGCACTGCCATTACGCCCATTCCCCGGCGCGCCTGGCTTCCTGCCGTTGTCCGGCTTTCCCGGTCGCTTCCTGTCCGGCTTCAACTCCGTTCTCGGTACGCTGTAATCCGGATCACTCATCCCCTTCTGAAGGCTATTTTGAATCGTTCGCCGATGGGCGGGGTAGCGTTTTTGCTCACATCCCGTTCGCACCACCGCATCAAAAATCGCGTTGTATGCAGCCTCGTACCCCCATCGCCCACAATGAATCAATTCACCAAGCCGTACCGCCACATTGTGCGCTTTGTTGTTCACCCCGGCCCCAGGGGTCATACTGGCCAGGGCCGCAAGTTCCTCATGCCATATCCGGTCCAGGTACGTTTCAGAATACGGCCCATCCTGTAATGAAGGCGCAACGGGCCTGGGGGGAGTCTTTGGCTTGGGAGAAGGTTTTCCGGGGGTGCTGACCAACGGCAACAGCTTCAACAGCCCCTCCCGGGTTGCAGCCGCATGGCTTTCGGGTACCGGCTGCAACTGATTCCACGCCACGGAATCCGGAAGCTGGGCCGCTATCCAATCGCAGACATCACCGCTTTCGGGCAAGTCTGGCAACGTCGCCACAAAGGCGCTCGGGGAGCTGTCCAGGCGGGCCAGGTTGTCAACTACCTTTTGGGCAAACTGTTCTCCAGCAGGATCATTGTCCCGAAGAATGTAGACGCGCCCGACGCCGTCCAGGGGTTTCCAGTCCGTGGAATTGGGGTAGGTACTTCCCCCAGGCGATACCGCCATCAAGCCCAGGGACTGAACAGCACAGCAATCCTTTTCGCCTTCCGTGACGAATACATCCCCATCACGCCCCAGGCTATCCAGGCCAAACAGCGGCCAGGGCTTTTCCGCCGGACGTTTCCAGCGCTTCACGCCCTCGTCATCGCGCTCAAAGGTGAAAAAAGGTAGACTTTTCGCCCAGTCAAATCGCGCCGTGTAGCCCAGGACTTCCCTCGCCTGATCCCGCCACGTCCAGACATGAAGCACATCAGAACGCCCATCAAGGTGCGCTTTTGCCTCAGCTACACAATCAGGTGTATAATTCTCCACGTACCCAGGTGCATCAAAACCTTCAGGCCCCCGGCCCATTATGCTGGGGGTCGCTTTGTTTTCTACTGCCATCCCGCACCACCTCCGAATTTACGCCGACCGCCGAAGCACCCCGCATGCCTCCAGGTTCCGCCGGGCCGCTTCCCGCGACTTCCGCCGCTCCGCCTCCCCAGGGCCTTTGTCCGCCTTTCGTGTACGTTGCGCCTTATCTCGCTGCCGGTCTTGCGCCGTCGTCACGCGATCGAAAAAACGCCACAGGGCTTCTTCAGACGTCACGATCACCGTTCCTGCCCGCCAAGTTTCCAGCCGCACCCCACACAACCCCTGGGTAACCCAACGGTACACACCGCTGTAATGCATTCGCCGCCCAGTGATCTTGGGGATCACCTTCAACGCTTCTTTGATCGTCAGGGGTGTTTCCCTCATAACCTGTTGCATGCCTGATCCTTTCTGAAATGCCTTTGCTCCGTGTTTGAGTTCTTTCGCATGCAAACAAGATACATCAAGCGCCGTGCATTGCAACCAAAATGGCAACAAAAAAACGCACCCTTCAAGCTAAAAAGGTGCGTAAACATTGATTAAAAAAATTTTCGCTGGAAACTAAGTTGGAAACTAAATCAGTTCTTTTCGCCGGTCTTTCTTCAATTCGGAATCAACCCATTGCTTAAATGACCGGGGTTCAATGCGCCGATCCTTCCCTTTGCCAATACAGTTTATGTAATGCTTATTACATGCCTTACTGATACGGCTCGATGCTACACCGCATATCTCAGTAGGAAACATATCTTCTTGGGCATACTTCGTGATCATATGTTCGCTTGCCCTCGTCACCGTCCACCATTCATCCACCGCCGTCGCGCTCTGCGCTTCCGCATCGGGCATATGCCGCAACGCAGCTTCATGCTCCAACAAAATTTCCGCTTCAATGCGTTCCCGCGCTTCGGGGTGCCTGTGGTATTCGGTATCGAAAAAGGCTTCGGAAACGCCCAATCCATTGCATACCACTGCCCGTTCAATATGATTCACGCCGCGCAAGAAATCCCGCTTGCACAACTCGCCTTCCGAAAAATCATCGTATAGGGAACGGAATGGATTAAGGAATTCCCAATCAAGTACACGCCAGGCGGTTACCGGGTATTCATGCCAGCAGGTAGCATACTTCTCCGCGCATTTGATGACATTGGTTTCCGGACGCGCCTTCAGTATCAGCCGCCTAATGCCGCCAGATGATAGAAGCTGCTCAAGCCTTGCCGCTTCGCTTTCCACTTCCTTGCAAGCTGCCATGAAAGTTTCTAACGCTGATACCTTGAAGGGGAACGAATGCATTAGACGGCTCAATAGCTCAATCACGTGGATTGCTTTGTCTCTCGTCTCGCGCAACATCGCCCCAGTAATGGGGGGGAAGGTCGATTGGGTAGGATTCGTCATGGTATGTCCCTTTTTGCCCTGGGGGCCGCCCCACCGGACGCATCGAAAAGGGACAACGACACGCCCGGGGGAGCGTACAGCAGGAGCTACCCGCTTACCCCGATTAATTGGGTAACGCCATCATACCAGATACTTGCGCCGCCCATAAAGCCTATGCCTCATCCGCCACAGCATCAGCCGTTTCCACCGGCCACAGGAACGCCGGGGTATAATCCACAGGGTAGGTCCCGTCGGCAATGCTAAGCCGATCCAGCAACAGTTCATACAGCTCATCCTGGCCGAATTCCCAGGCCTGATCCAGATCACTGCGCCGCACCGTCACCGGCCCAAAAACTTCACAGCGCACTTCCAGGCAATCCAAGATCGTTGAATGCGCCTCATCCACCAAAGACATCATCAGATTTTCGAGACAACACTTCAGGAAATGCGCCGCCCATTTCGCGGAGTACTGCTCCAGGTCATCCCCGGCAACATATTCATGAAAGGCCTGCCACATCGTATCCCGCCGTAGCCCATGGTCATAATCCCAGAGTTCCTGGAAGTGTTTGTCGTCAAGGTGCATTCGGATGGCATGCTTCAAGACGGCATAGTCCACGCCCGGCATTTTGCCCCACATCGCCTTCCGGGGCTGCCCGTCTACATCCAGATACCGGGGCTGCATGGGGATGCTCGGATTTTCCAAAAATTCTCGTGTCATGGGGTGCTTCCTTCCTCTGTTTTCCTTAGGGTTATTCTCACATTACCACCGCGCATATCCCGCAACGGCCCTTAAAATTGGCGTTTTCCGGTAGTACTACGGGTTTTCCGCATGCCCGGCGCCCCATGCTCATGGGCTGCAAGGCATTGCATTTCAAAGGCTTACCCTCCCCCGCCGTAACCGGCGACCGCTGCCGTATATAGGCTGTCACACTGCCTTCTCTGGTTGATCGTCACCTCGCCCTGCTTGGCCTTCTCCCACAGTTTCGGGTTGCGCTTGCGTATAACTTCGGCGCGGGCGACCTGGCCAGTGGAGACCTTCGCCGCCTTGGCAATCTCAGCACGAGTATTATGCTTTGGTTCAACCTCTGGCTGTGACGGTTGAAGAGTAGGCTCGTTTTCTGGTTGCTCTGCAAAGGTGTTGTCAGGAATTGACAAAACCTTTTTATTGCCACGACCACCAATGCCTTGCCACACCCGCGCCGTCATCCTTACACCTTGCCTTCTTCCGCCAGGCGATCGGCATACCGCGTGGCCGCTTCCCAGTGGGCATCGTCCGCCATATTCTCAAGCTCCACGATGCGCCATAGGGGAATGCACTTCCCAGGTTTTAACGGCGCCACCGTGGCGGGCTCCAGGCCATAACGCTTGCGTTCCTGTTGCAACTTCTCAAGCGCCGCATAGTAGCGCTGCTCCCGCCGCTGATCTTCCGTAAGCGCCGCGCCCTGCGTTGTGTGGTTCATGGTATTCATTGCTTCAAGCCTCCATCGTTTCGACCATGCCCGCCCCCCTGAGCAACCCAAGAAAGCCGCCCAGGGGGGAGTAACTCCAACCCTGCCCCGCCAGGGGTGTTTACTTATTTGAAAACTCTTTTACAAGCTCTTTGGTTTCACGTATTGCCGACGCTTCACGTTGCGCCCTGGTCATCTCCGTCCTGTGGAGAAAATCGTTACTGACATTGGCGCGTTCCACGTGGCCAAATTTGTCCATGAATTGAACCATCCGCTGCCACAAGTCAAAATGCTTCAGAAAAATACTTACTGCCAACGTACATGAACGCCATCGCTGGGGGTGGTTCAAGATGCACTGTGCATCATCAGATTCATGATTCTCATCGAGGACGTACAACCAATCATCAACACCAACAGCTAAGCTTTCAATAGCAACAGCTAAGCTTTCAATACCTTCTATATAGGTTTCGTTATAGTATTCCCCTATAATTCCGCCCCAGGCAATAACAGCCGTTCGAAAAGGCGTCGTCTGTGGGTGGTAACAGATCCCAGTCCAACGGTTTTCATCAGTCAATCTATGTTTCGCAAAAAACCGCAGCTTAAAGTGATGGCATATAACTGCATGCCCACACTCATGCTTTATTGTTATCAATCTCTCCTTTGCAAGGAATTCTTCTGTGTTCATAATCGCGCCTCCCCTACTGCGCCAGCGCCGCGGGGCGCTCCTGGCATTCCGGTAGCGTGCTCCAATGCAGCCCATGGCGATACAACTTGCCCGCCTTGCGATCAAAGCGCCAGCCCTTTTGCAGCTTATAATCCGCCTCGCCCTTCGCCATCAGCGTTTCCACATAGCGCGCCATCAGGGGATAGTGATTCAGGTTAATGTGATTCTCATCGCTGACCAGCAAGCCGTGTTGCTCTATAACCTTCAATGAATTCATAATCTGTTCCTTGTTCGTTGATGCGTTTGCTGCATGCGCCTTGCCGAACGCCGACAACGCGCCGGGGGGAATCGTGGGGGTAGGGGGGCTTCGGATAGCGTAGCGCATGGTTCAGCCCAGCCTTTCAATGACGTCCAGGGCCTTGCTGCTGTCCACCTCGGCGTATACCTGCGTAATCGCCGCCGAACTGTGCCCCAGGAGCACCTGGGCCGCGTCCAGGCTGAATTCCTTGCGGATCCGCGTCGCCGCGGTATGGCGTAGCTGATTCGGACTCCACGGGGGAATGCCCGCCCGGTCACAAGCGCGATGAATCGCCCGGCGATAACTCGCCACCGTGTAGCAGTCGCCCAGGGTGCGATCGGAAATGCGGGGAGTGGGCTTTTGTCCGTGCCTGCGTTGCGCCTGGGCGCGCTCCGCCCGCTCGGTAAGGTATTCCGTCGGAGGGAACAGATAACCGCCCACAGGGACCGCCAGGAGACGCCGTTGCAATATCTCCTGCGCCTTTGGGCCGAAGTACAGCACCCGACGCTTCCCATGGTGGGCGGTCTTGTGCGATCGGAGCTCCGCTGTCCAGATTTTCCCACCGCGATCCAGGTCCGTACTGCGAAGCCCTACAATCTCTCCGGGCCGACAAGCGCACAACAATTGAATCCGGATCATGTCCGCCACCGCACCCGCCACCAAAGGGAGCACCGCTTCAATGTGCGCCTCCGCCACCGGCAACACCGGTTCCGATTCCTTCGCCGTGCTGCGTCCCTTCCGGAGGCCTTCCACGGTACAAAGCAACTGATACACTGTGATAGGAACCAGCAACTTTTTCGCCGCCCATTTGTACATCGTCTTGATCAAGCGGATGCGCCTGTTCACCGTATGACGGGAAAGCCGCTTGGCAATCAGGGATTCCTGGACGGTCTCCAACTTCAGGGAATCGAATTCCGCCGCCGGTAAATCCGCATACAGCGCCAGCAACGCCCGAAGCGCCAGCAAAATATGCTCGTATTCGGTAGGGGGTTTTCCATTTACAGGGGGGTAGTAGGTGCGACAGTACTCTACGTAGCGATCGCTAAGCTCCAGGATGGAAAGGCCATCCCGGATGCGGGGGTT
>SKJD01000402.1 GCA_007116095.1 Candidatus Hydrogenedentota bacterium | reverse complement strand
CCCAACCTGAGCACCTTGTATCTGGAAATCACCGAGGCCATGGAGGCCGCTGGCCGCAGCTATGAGGTGATCGCCGTGGACGACGGCAGCAGCGATGGCAGTTACGAGATGCTGAAGGAATTCCAGGCCAAGGACGACCACTGGCGGATCGTACGAATGGCGCGCAATTTCGGCCAGAGCCCGGCCATGTATGCGGGCTTTTCCCAGGTGCGCGGCAAGTACGTCGTCACCATCGACGCTGACTTGCAGAACCCGCCGGCGGATATCATCCGCCTGGTCGATGCCCTGCAGGAGGGTTACGACGTGGTGCAGGGCTGGCGGGAACTCCGGCAGGACAACCTGTTTCGGAAGTGGGCCTCCAAAGCCTTTAATCGGGTGGTGGCCTGGCTCACCCGCATGCCCATCAACGACATGGGCTCGGGCATCAAGGCCTACCGACGGGAAGTGACGGACCGCATGTTGCTCTCCGAGCACCGCTCGCGCTATATCCCCGCGGAAATCGCCTGGCTGGGCGTGCGCCTGGGCGAGGTGAAGGTAGACCACCGCAACCGCACCGCCGGCAAAAGCAAATACGGCCTCTTCGATCTCTTGCGGGTTAATTTCGACATGATCACCAGCATCAGCACGGTGCCGGTGCAATTGATCGGCATGCTGGGCGGGCTCTTTTCCCTGGTAGGCTTCGCCATGGCGCTCCGTATCGCCTACCTGCGCATCATCCACGGACATTTCAGCGACCTGGCGACGGTCTCGGCGCTCTTCTTCTTCCTCTGCGGCGTCCAACTGCTTTGCACGAGCATCCTCTGCGAGTACATCAGCCGAATCTACAAAGAAGTACAACGGCGTCCCTACTACATCATCGGTGAAATCCTGGAACCGGAATCACCGTCGGAAAGCTCGTAGTGTTTTCATGTATGCAGCGACTCGCTTTCCCGTACAGAAAATCGTCTCCGGCGGCCAGAGTGGCGTCGACCGGGCGGCCCTGGATATTGCGTTAAAGCTGGGCATCTCCTGCGGCGGGTGGTGCCCGCGTGGACGTCGGGCCGAGGATGGACCGATTGCGCCACGCTACCCCCTGCAGGAAACCCCCACTTCGGAATACGCCGAGCGGACGGAGTGGAATGTACGCGACAGCGACGGCACCCTGGTCCTGTGTGACGGCCCCCCCACCGGCGGCACGGCGGTCACCATCGGCCTGGCGAAAAAATGGGACCGCCCCTGTCATGTCGTGGACCTCGCGGAAAATCCCCGCATTGCCCCCGTTCGGGCCTGGATTGCGTCGGCGCACATCAAGACCTTGAATGTCGCCGGTCCCCGCATTTCCACCAGCCCCCGATGCCATGCCCTGGCCTGCCTCTTCCTGGAATCCCTCCTGACCACGCGCCTGTAACGAAATGCCCGCCCCCTACATTCCGTGACAAACATCGGTGTCACACAACCCCACAAAATAATACCGGAGCTGATGCCGTCGACGGGACGACCACAGCTCCGGACTGTATGGAGAGCGCGCGTAACGGGCACGCTGACAACGCTATGTCATGTTTTTGTATGGTGTTTTACAAGCGGCTTGCCCGGCGACGTCCCAGAAAAGCGAGGCCCGTCGCGGTTAAGAGAAGTCCCAGTCCCGTGGCGAGAGGCAGGGGCTGCACATGCTCCCGGGTAATAAAGGCCTTGCCATCGCTGATCGCGATGACGGCGTCGGTGACGGGGTTATAGATGACATTGTAAAAGCCCTGGGTTTCCGCTGGGTCAAGCACCAGCAGCACATAGGCTTGGGCCGGGTCGCTCAGTACCGGGTCCACCACCTGGATGCCGCCCGGCTCGAAGAAGCCCATGGCCCCGGCCACCAACAGCAGGCCATCGGCCATCACGCCGCCCACACCCGAGGTAAAAAAATCGCCCGGGGCGCCAACTAGCACGCCGTCGGTATCCCAATCCAGTGTCGTCCCGGTTTCGTAGGCGCTTACCAACGCCTGACGGTCGAAGTAGCGCAGTTCCTGGGCGTTGCCGTCAAAGGCGTAGACGGTATCGGCCACCGGATCATGGGCCAAGCTGGCCGAGTAGGAAAAGTCCGGCTTTTCCACCACCAGGCCTTTGTCTTCATCCTCCACCGCCGGCTTACGCACCACGGGCATCCAGGCTGCGACATCCTTCAATCCCGCCTTGTCCGCCGACACATCCAGCACCACCAACTCCGTGCCGGACCAGTCCGGCTTGGAGATGTCCAGCAGCAGCAAATCCTGTGTCAGGAACAAACCGTCATAATGGCTCTGGGTCGCCACGATAGACTCCGGGGTAAAGTCCTCGGGCGCATGCACCGACAGCCGGTACAGGGCTCCGCCAAAGCCTTCCCCCAGGATAAGCTGGCTGCCGTCCGGCGTCAGGGCGATAAAACCCGGGTCTCCGGCGTAGCCGGTGGCCACCGCCTCGAAGGCGTCCACGTGCAGTTGCTTCTGAAAATACACCGTGTCGCCGTTCCAAAAGACCAGGCGCCCATCGGCCAGGGCCGTACCAGTCACATCAAAGGCGTTCGCCGCCGGCGCCGGAAAGTTTTCCAGCGGCGCAAACTGCCAGGCTTGCGCTGGCGACACGACAAACATCACACAAAAAGTGGCGACAACAATTGCAATACGTTTCATCATTTCCTCTTTTCCGTCCCAAGCGCCGGCAAGACAACACAAAGTATTTCCAAGCCAAAGCCGCCGGACTTTTCCCTCAACATCTTCCCTAT
>SKJD01000487.1 GCA_007116095.1 Candidatus Hydrogenedentota bacterium | reverse complement strand
TCCTCCGGCATATAGAAGGAAGTCGGCATCTGCGCCACATAGTCTGCCAGGGGCGCCGGGGTATAGGGCATTTGTCGCAGATCGATCAAGTGTGACGGTGTCGTTGCCGTTGTGTCGGCGCGTCCACGACCACTCGTTTGACGCCAGGTGCTGTTCTCGGAACGTTGTCTGGCCAGGTCGTCCAGGTTCACCACGGCGCTGTCGAGGGTCCAGGCCTGTTTCGAGAGGATGGGGACGTCGCAGAGCAGTTCATCCGGTGTGGCGATCAAGCCGCCACCGTCAAAGACCAAACGGCTGTTGTCACAGCCCAGGAGATTGGCGTAGGCGTATATGGCCTTGAGATTGGTCGCCGTACCCTGCACCAGGCGCTTGCGTTCCGTGTTCTTGCCGGGAAGGAATGGAGAAGCGCTGGGGTTGCAGATGATTTCCGCCCCGGCCTGTACGCGGTCTTGCGCGGGAGAAGAAGCGGTCCAGAGGTCCTCGCAAATTTCCGCACTCACCAGGCCATAGGGCATGCGAAAGATTAAATCGCCTGCGGGGACGCCTTCGTATGTGGTCACACCACCGCCCCAGGCCGACCAATTCCGGCCTTCATAGAAAATACTGTAGGTGGGCAGGTAACGTTTCAAGACCAGGCCATGCACATCGCCATTGGCGATAAAGGCCGCGGCGTTGTAGGTCTGGCCCTGGATTCGTACGGGCAAGCCGATGAAGGCGCTGATTCCCGTGCTGGCTTCGGCCAGTTCCAGGAGGCACTCCCAGCTTCGGCGCACGATCTCAGGCCAGTAAATACGGTCTTCCAGGCTGTAGCCGGAGATGCCGAGTTCCGGGGTGACCAGCAGGTGTATCCCCTGGGACCGGGCTTCGGTCAGGATTGTTTGCAGACGGTGGGTATTGCCTTTGAAGTCGCCCACCTTCACCGAGACCGCCGCCGTACCGATTCGTACCAGTCGCATCGCCATTTAGCTATCCAGCTCCTCGCCCTTTAACAGGGTTTTTAAGACTTCATAGAGTTCATCGGCGCGTTGGCTGCTGATCAGCAGGTGCATGCCGTTGTCGTAATGCAGTTTCACGCCTTCCTGTCCATGGATAATATACGCTTTGCTCTGGCCGACACGCCGTATGCCGAAGCCGCCGTAATCCTGGAACGGACGAATCTCCGATTGTTCCACCTGTTCCACGCCTGTCAAGTCCACCATGCGTACTTTGCGTTGTAATGGAAAAAAG
This sequence comes from Candidatus Hydrogenedentota bacterium, assembly GCA_007116095.1. GTDB lineage: Bacteria > Hydrogenedentota > Hydrogenedentia > Hydrogenedentales > SCBR16-9 > SCBR16-9. The sequence continues at coordinate 9,118 of SKJD01000487.1, read as the reverse complement.
CGCAGGAAAAGTCCTGCCGTGCTGACTTCTATTTGTAACTGTGTGAAGAGGAAAAAGCCGAGAATCAGGGCGTTACTCAGCAGCACCAATGCGCCAAAAGTGAGCAGCGCCGGGTTGGACAGGGCGTCAGGCGCGAAACTTTCGCCCTGTATAAATTGCCGCAGCCACATCCACGAGACAGTGCCGGAGATGAGCGCGGACCCGAAGATCAGGAGCACCCAAAGCACGGGCTGACGGAATTGCTGCACTTCCTGGAAAAGAATGCGGGGTGATTCACTGTATTCGGAATTCATGTGTCGGTGTTTCTAACTCGGCTATAGGGTAGGGAGCGTCGGATATGGGATTCGCTCAGGCCAGCTCGGGGTTTTCCAGCATTTGCTCTTTCAAATCACCCATGGCGGGGGAGAGCAGTACGTGATATATTTCCGGATTACGCATGCGCTTGAACTCTTCTGGGAGTTGGGCAATCTGCTTTTGGGCGTGGCTGCGAATCTGCTGTACCGGCTCGGGATCAACAATCCGTTTGCCATTGCGTAGCATTGGCTTTAGCAGCGTTTCGCTGCGGGCGACGCCTTCGATCACCTGCTTGTGATTGGGGGCGATGCGCGCCCGCCCAACCACACGGTCCCGGGCTTCCCAGCTTTCCTCCTGGAAGAACATGACATCACCCAGGGGGTGATCCTGGGTGTCATAAAAACGGAGCAATTGCTTGCGTCCGGGATCAGTGGCCTTCTCCAGGTTCGACGTGATTTTCATGCGGGGCTGCCAGCTTGTGTCGTTGTATACCGCAGCCAGTTTATACACACCGCTTAACGAGGGCGAATCCTTGGACGTAATCAAATGTGTCCCCACGCCCCAGGCATTGATACGCGCGCCCTGCCGCTTTAAGTCGGCGATCAGGTCCTCCTCCAGATCATTCGAGGCGACGATAAGCGGGTCCTCCAGCCCGGCGTCCGTCATCATCTTGTACGCGATCTTGCTCAGCTTCGCCAAGTCGCCAGAGTCCAGACGAATGGCCGGACGCACCTTTTTGCCGGCGGCCCGCATTTCTTGAAAGACCTTGATGGCGTTGGGCACCCCGCTTTTCACCGTATCATAGGTGTCCACCAGCAAGGTGCACGCATTCGGGTATTGCCGTGCAAAGGCCCGGAAGGCCTCCAGCTCGCTCGGAAAACTCATGACCCAACTGTGGGCGTGGGTGCCGGAGACAGGTATGCCATAGACCTTGCCCGCCATCACATTGGATGAAGAACTGCAACCGCCGATGTACGCCGCCCGGGAACCGGTGATGCCACCGTCCGGACCGTGCGCCCGCCGCAGGCCAAATTCCATGACGGGGTCGCCACAGGCCGACTGGCAGATGCGCGCTGACTTGGTGGCGATCAGCGTGGAGTAGTTCATGAGATTCAGCAGCGCCGTCTCCACCAACTGCGCCTCCATGATGGTGCCTTCAACCTGTACTATCGGCTCGAAGGGAAAAGCGATCGTGCCCTCCGGCATGGCGTTGATGTCGTAGTTGGGCTCGAAGTCCGTTAGGAAATCGAGGAAAGCTTCGTCGAAGACCCCGAGGCTGCGCAGATACGCCACATCCTCCGGGTGGAAGCGGAGTTGATCCAGGTAATCCAGGAGTAAATCCAGCCCCGCCGTGACGGCAAAGCCGGTATGCGGCGGCAGATTCCGGTAGAAGTAATCGAAGGAGACCCGCGTGTCGGCGCGGCCTTCTTTCCATTGTCCCGCCATCATGGTCAACTGATAAAAATCAGTTAACAGGGCCAGTCCCTCACGTTTGAACCAACGCTGGCCGGACAATGTTTCGTTCATTCCAATGCTCCACTTTGTATAATTTTGACCCCGGCGGTGCGCAGTGTTTGCAGGGCCTCCTGAACGCCTTCCTCCGAAATGCCGCGGCAGGCGTCCTGTATCAGGACCACATCAAAGCCCGCTTCCACGGCGCTCAATGCCGTTGCCTTGACGCAGAAGTCCAGCGCCAGACCGCAGACGAAGAGCCGCTTGACCTGCTTTTTTTTAAGGTAATCGTTCAAGCCCGGATCGGCGAAGGCACTGTAAGCCTCCTCATTCGGATCCGTGCCTTTGCTGGCCACATAGGCGTCCAGCGGCACATGCAGGTCCGTACGAAAGGCCGCGCCAGGCGAATGCTGTATGCAATGCGATGGCCAGGACATGTCCTCAAAGGTGGGGGCGTCGCTGAAGCTGCAGTGGTCCACCGGGTGCCAGTCCCGGGAGAACGCCACCACATTGAACTTTCCCTGCATGCCGTTGATCACCGGGACCACGGCGTTGCCGTTGGGCACGGCCAGGGAACCGCCCGGACAGAAATCGTTCTGGACGTCCACCACCAATAATGCGTCGTCGTCATTTATTCTCATAAATATCCTTCCGAATGTAACCAATTCAATGCGGTGTCTATGATCTCGGTATGATCAAACGCCGTTTCGGGTAGATCGGTAACAGGGAACCACCGGGCGTCGGCCGCGTCATCGCCGGCTTTTAGCGCCGGTGATGTATCCGGTGATTTTAACATGCCGACAAAGGCAATGGTAACACTGCGCCCTCGCGGGTCCCGACCTACTTTGCCGAAGGCGTGAAACTGCTCCAGCGGTACGCCGCTGATTCCGGTCTCCTCGGCCAACTCGCGGGCGGCGGCGGTCTCCAGCTCCTCCTCCATGTCCACGAAACCGCCGGGCAATGCCCAGCCGCCGACGAAGGGTTCGTTCTTGCGTTCTATCATCAGTACTTCAAGCCCGGCTTCCGTGCCACGCATCAATACGGTGTCCACGGTGACCATGGGGCGGGGATACGAATACGTAAAAGACATAAAAATATTGCTCCTAAAACTTGCGATTTACCCCATGATAACGCAATGATAGGAGCGGTTTCACATTGTTGGGGAAATGGTGATTGCGTGTTGGCCTGGCGACAGGCCCGGAATTATATCTTTGTGACGACCGGGCGCGCTTACGCCATTGTATGTATTTGACAGTCAGATTGAGGAAGGGGTTTAGCATGAAGGCGCCGTTAAAAATTGGGGTGTTGAGCTTTGCGCATGGCCATGTGACGGCCTATGCCGATGTAATGAAAGACTTTGACGATGTCCTGTTGGTTGCGGCCTGGGATGACGATTTCGAGCGGGCGCAGCCCATTTGCGAGCGCAATGGCATGGCCTACTGTGCGGATATGGATGGGGTTCTCGGGAATCCTGAAATCGATGCGGTGATGATCGGCGTCGAGACCTACCGCCATGAAGAATGTTGTGTCGCTGCGGCCAAAGCGGGCAAGCATATCCTGCTACAGAAGCCGATGGCATTCACGCTGGAAGCCTGCGACAACATTGTTGCCGCTGTCGAAGAAGCCGGTATTGAGTTCGCCGTGGCGTTCCAGATGCGCCAGGATCCGGCGAATATCCGGATGCGGGAGTTGGTGCAGGAAAAGTCGCTCGGGAACTTGGCCATCGCCCGGCGGCGGCATTGCATCGGGGTGTTGCTGAACGATGACTTCGTCAACGGACCCACCAACTGGCACATTGATCCGGTGAAGAACAAGGGCATGTTCATGGACGACGCCGTGCATGCCGCGGACTGGTTCTATTGGCTTTTTGGTAAGCCGGTGAGCGTCATGGCGGAAATTGACAACGTCATTACCAACGTCGCGCCGGATGATTGTGGCGTGGCGGTTTACCGTTTTGAAAACGGCATGATCGGGATACTGCTGAACAGCTCGGTGATCAACGCAGCAGAAAATACGACGGAAATCTATGGGGAGAAGGGCTGTATCATCCAGAACTACGGCGACGGCCCATCGAATCATGTGCCGCGCCCGGAGAATGCCCCGGCGCTGAAGGTGTTTCGTTATGGCGAGCCGGATTGGGAAGACCAGGGCATTCCGATTCCCCCCGATCACGGCTACCGCATCCGCGCCATACCGCGGCCCTGGGTGGACAGCCTGCTCCACGGTGGCCCGAAGTTGGCTTCGGCGCGGGAGGCGAAGGTGAGCGTGGAGATGGTGCTCGGCGCCTACCAGGCGGCCGCCGAAGGCAAGCGCATCAAATTCTGAGTTCAGTAATCGCGGGGCAGGCTTTGAGATGACCTGCCCCGCGTTTCAATGCATAGGCTGTATTGTATAAATCTTACTTCAGTGACTGCTTATGCCGTCCGTCGGGGCACGTCGCGCGTGTCGACCCCGGGGTCGTCCGTCTCCAACATCCAGGCATCCACCGCGGCGCGCATCCGTTCAAGATGTTGCTGATAAGCCGGGTGTTCCGCCAGGTTATGGAGTTCTTCCGGATCAGTGTGCAGGTCGTAGAGTTCTTCATGCTCCCGCCGGAAGATGCTCGCCAACACGCGGTACTGCTCGGGGAATTCGTCTTTCCCTTGAATCGCGGCTTCATAGGCATGGTTGCCCCAGCCCGGCGTGGGGAAGGCGTCCGCCGGCCCGGCAAAATAAATCTCCGGCGGCAATTGCCCGTCCATTTCCAACAGCGACGCCGGGTCTTCATCCCAGGTGCGCTCGTGCATCAGGTGGCGGATGTAATGGAAACGCCCGTCCCAGGTTGTGCGCGTCGGATAATACTCCAGCGGGTTCGGCCCATGGGCGTTGTGTTCCGCGAATACGTAATCCCGCCAGTCCAGCGGGTCCTCGTCTGCGCTCAAGAGCGGCCGCAAGGATTTGCCCTGAATATTCTCCGGAATCTCCAGGCCTGCGTAGTCCAGGATCGTCGGTAATATGTCGAGGTGACTAACCAGCGCCCGCGACTGGCGCGAGGGTTTTTCTGCCGGGGGCTTCACGATGAACGGCACGCGGATGCCCTTGTCATAGCCCGTCGCCTTGGCGCGGTGGTAACAGAAGCCCTGGTCGCCGGTGAAGAAGATCAGCGTATCCTCATAGAGGCCCTGTTCGCGCAGCACCTCTATATACGCCGCCATCGTCAAGTCGCACATCTCGACCGTGCGGTAGTACTCCGCGAGGTCCTGCCGCATCAGCGTGTTGTCCGCGAGATAGCCCGGCACCTCCACCTGCGCGAGATCGGGCAGCGGCTTGTCCCAGCGGTTGATGATTGGCCGCAGGAAGGGCCGGTGCGTCCAGTTCACATTCGACATGATGAAGAACGGTTTGTCTTCACGCGCTTCCAGAAAATCGCCAAAGGCCTGCTTGGTCTCCGAGGGAATCGTATTCGTGAAGCGATGCTGGAAAGGGAACTTCCAGATCGGGCTGAGGTGGGTCTTGTCCGTGATGCACGTGTAGTAGCCCGCTTCGTTCAACAGCTCCGGCAAGGTAGGAATATCGTCATGCACGCCCACCGGCTCACGCTGGCGGAAACTGCTCTCCGGACCAAACTCTTCCTCCGGCGCATTGATCGTCGGCGAATGGACATTGCGCCACACACCATTCGAGTGGCAATGCATCCCCGTGAGCAGGGCGCAGCGACTCGGCGCACAGGAAGCACTCGAAGCGAAGCCATTGGGAAAGAGCACCCCTTCCTGCGCCAGCGCATCCACATGCGGCGTATCCAGCCCGGTCGTGCCCAGACAATTCAGGTGTGCGCTGTGATCGTCGGTAAAGAAAATGATGACATTCGGCTTGCTACCGCCGGTCGCCGTCGTAGTGCTTTGTGCTGCCGCCGTTATGGACGACAACGCCCCCAGTCCGGTCAGGCCAACCCCGATGCCCGCGGCCTGGGTCATAAAACCCCTGCGTGATACGTCTTTCATGAAAAATGTCCTCTTGGCGCCATATTCGCGCCTTTTGATCGAAAACCGTTATCCCCTATAGTGCTTCCAATGTAACATAGCCGGCTATGGCTATGCCTAATCTGTTGGCGGGAAAGCGTGGCCGGCGCGAAAGCGCGACAGCCATTATCGTCTGCGGCGTGGTGTCAGTGTTGGTCGGACGGGCTCATAAGCTTTCAGACCCGCATCGCCGGTCAGGATTTCGACGGCGTATCCGGCCTGGCTGTAGTAGTTTGCAATATCCTTGATGGTGGCGTCGCCCAGGGAAAGGCCTTGTACAGCGGCATCGGGCCAAGACTTAGCAAGCTCCTTCAGCTTTTCAGGCGACCACAGCGGGGATTGCGCCGCGAATGCCGCCCAGGGGCTTTGTTCATCTGCGCTTTTGCGCATGAGTTCGGCCAATGCCTCTGCACGCTCCTTGCGGCTGTGCGGAGCCCGGGTGATGTGGTTGCCTGTCTCGATGATGGTGGCGAGAGGTAGCACGAAGGTTGTTTTTGTCTGCTGTTCTGCTACGAGTTTGCTCTCGACACGTTGTTTGTCCCAGCGGTCCGAGTCCGGACCGCATGCCGCCATTCCCGGCACATCAAGCCAGACACAGAGAATGCTGGTGTCTATAACCAAGACCCTTTTCACGGCAATGCTTCCTGTTTCAGTGCGGATTCAATGCGCCCCTCGCTGGAAAGACGCCCCAAACTGCCACCTGCCATCAGCTTGGGAAGTTGATCAATATCTTCAAGTAAAGTCAGCAGGCTATAGCCAGTTGCATCATCGCGGTGCGCCACGGTAATGAAAGGCAGCATGGTCATGCCTGCGGCATCCAGCAAGGCCGGATTATGGGTGGTTACCACGATATCGATATGACGTTCTTTGCCCAGGGTCTTTAGCATATCGACTAACATATGGGCGCGAGAAGGGTGGAGGCCGTTGTCCACTTCTTCGATAACCAACAAACTACCCGGCTCTCTAATCAGTAATGCGGTTACAATGGCTAGAAAACGCAGGGTGCCGTCGGACATGCCACGAGCGTCTATCTCGTGCGTTGCATCTGTTTTCCAGCCTTCTTCACAATAGAGCATGGCGTCCGTTTGGAACTTGCCGACCGGCTCGGTCCAGATACGTTTGATGTCACGTTCCGGCAAGGCGCGAAGGTAGTGCGTAAGGGTTTGTTCCACCTGCGTTTTGCGGTTACCCTCTAGGCCGGCCAGGACCCCGGCGATATTGGAACCGTCTGTGAGCAGTTGCTCTGATAGGGCGGTATAGTCCCGCATGTGTCCCGGCACTGGGTCCAGGATAAAGATTTTCTGTAAATGGGAAAGCACCTCGCGTGCGCCAGTGAGCACTTCTTTCCGAATATTCAATGTTTCTACTTGCGACAAGATGCTGTAGCCGCGGTTTAAGTCCAGACGCTTGCCGGGTCCCTGTGTACCGGTCCGGAAATAGGCGGGTATTCCAGGAGCCGTTGTTGCTTCTTCCCTGGTCTGGAAGAGCACGCGTTCGCGTGGCGTTTGGCTGCGGGAATCTTGCGATAACAAGGCAAGCCGTTCCGATGCTATCTCTGCTTTGGTCCCATTGACAACGACGGAAAGCTCGTAATGGTAATCCTGTTTTCCTGGTGAAGATGCAAGCACAATCCCCAAGGTGAACTGGTTTTCCGGTTTTCGGCAGGCCCATTCTAGCCCCCCCCGTAACGGAGGTAAATTCTGATCGCCTGCAATAGCCGTAAACAGCGTCACCCCTTGGCTTATGCGATTAAGGAATAGCAGGGCGTCCAGTGCATTGGATTTGCCGCTAGCATTGCTGCCTATCAATACGGTCAGGGGATCAATGTACAGCGTTGCATCCGCAAAGCTCTTCCAGTTCTGAAGTTGGAGTTCTTTTATCATGACTATTACCGTATTCAAGGATTGGGGTTGCGTGCAAGTCAGTTTATCACGCTTAGTATACCGAAGCCGTGGCAATAAGGGCGAAAAGAGCCCCGCCCGCTTGTGCCTTGTGGCGGGTTTCGATACAATGGTTTCTTCAAAGTATACCTATCGTGGGGATTCATTTGCCGGGAGTTCCGGTAGAAAGGTTCATGTCGTGCGGATTTTAATGTCCATGACTGTATTGTTTGCGATTGGAGCGATGTCGGTCAAGGCGGAATCGCCGTATCGTGACTTGATGAGCGATACCTGGGTGGCGACCGACCAGATTGGCCGGACGTTGTCGATGCATGAGGAGGTCGGGCCGCCCCGAGATGAGGATCGCTTTGTTGCGATTTTCTACTTTACCTGGTTGGGGCATCACGGGACTTATGGTCCCTATGACATGACGAAAATTCAGGCGGTAGATCCTAAAAATCCGCCCTGGGGGCCGTTGAACAGCTTTCATTTCTGGGCGGAGCCGGAGCTTGGGTATTACCTGAGCGCGGATGAGTTTGTGATCCGACGCCATATCCACATGTTGATGGATGCGGGCGTGGATGCCTTGTTCTTGGACGCCACGAATGCGGTGGTCTACACCAAGGAATACTTGCTTATGCTGGAGGTGATGGAGGAGATTCGGCAAGAAGGCGGTAAGACCCCAAAAATTGCGTTTTTCCCACACAACCATGTCATTCAGCGAATTTATGATGAGTTGTACAAGTCGGGTTTGTATGATGATCATTGGTTTATGTGGGATGGTAAGCCGCTGATCATGCCGGCGCAGAATCCTGTATTGGACAATATGCCCACCTATGACGAGGAAGTGGCGGAATTCTTTACCTTCCGAAACATGTGGGGCTTGCTGCGTATACAGGAATCGAATCTCTGGTCGTTCATTCAGCATCATCCACAGGACGTGGGCTACAACGAAGACGGCGATGCGGAATTTATGTCGGTCTCCACGGCCCAGCAGGAAACCTACATGAGCTATCCCACGGCCCGTGGCAAGAGCTTCCATGATGGGCAGCAGCCGCCGGAGGAGGAATGGAACTTTAAGCACCACAACTTCGCTGAGCAGTTTGAGCATGCCCTGGAAGCGGACCCCGAGCTGATCTTCATCACGGGCTGGAACGAGTGGGTGGCGCAGCGCTTCGAAGACGAGGAAGGCAATACCCGTTTTACCGATGCCTGGTGCATAGAATACAACCGCGACATCGAGCCTATGAAGGGCGGCTACACGGATACCCAGTATTATCAGATGGTCGATTTTATCCGCCAGTACAAGGGCGCACGGCCCGTGCCGGAAACGGAGTCGCGGATGAGCATTGATCTCGACGGCGACTTTGCACAGTGGGATGCTGTGGAAGTGACGTACTATGACCACATCAACGACACCACGCACCGCAACAATCCCGGTTGGGACGGCGCCGGCCCCTACTATAATTTTACGGGGCGGAATGACTTCGTGGA
>SKJD01000036.1 GCA_007116095.1 Candidatus Hydrogenedentota bacterium | reverse complement strand
TATGATTTTCTATATGTTTTATTCTGGAGTAGCAAACTTTAGTTTGCGCCCTTTGTGCACTTGCACAAAGGGTTTTGATGCGAAACCCCTCAAGTTCACGCAAACTGAAGTTTGCTACTCCATATTTTTTGCCGTGCCCTAAAACGGGTCCGCACTCGGCCCCTTGAGGAGCTGCAGGATGCGCTCCAGTTCCTCATTGTTAAAATATTCAATCTCTATCTTGCCGCCGCCCTTGGGTTGCGTACGCAGGGCCACCTTGGCGCCCAGACTCCGGCGTAATCGGTCCTCAATGGCTGCGATATTGGGGTCTTTCGGGGGCTTCGGTTTGACTTCAGACGGTGGTAGCTTTGTTTCCGCGGCCAGTTTTTCCGCCTGCCGCACGGAAACCCCCTGCTCCACAATCTTTCGTGCCAGTGAAAGCTGCGTCGCCACATTCTCCACCGCCAGCAAAGCCCGGGCATGGCCCATGCTGATCGCGCCCTCGGCCAGGTAGTCCTGCACCACCTTCGGAAGCTGTAAGAGCCGCAGGAAATTCGCCACGGTGGCGCGTTTCTTGCCCACCTGGTCCGCCAATTCCTCTTGGGTCCAGGAAAATTCATCCACCAGCCGGCGGTAGGCCCGGGCGGTTTCCATGGCGTTCAGGTCTTCGCGCTGGATATTCTCGATGAGCCCCAGCTTGAGCATGTCCCGGTCGGAGACCTCGCGGCAGACCACCGGGACTTTCTCCAGGTCCGCCATGATGCTGGCGCGCACCCGCCGTTCCCCGCTGATGATCTCGTAGCGCTCGCCCACCTGACGCACCAGCACCGGCTCCTGTACGCCGTCCTGTTTGATGGAGGCGGCGAGTTCTTCCAGGGCTGCTTCATCAAATTGCTCGCGGGGTTGCTGGGGATTGCGCTCCAGGCTGCGCGGGTCCAGTTCCAGCAGGCGTGAGCCGTCCGACAGGTTCGTGGGTTCCGGGGCTGGCGCAGCCTGCTGCGCCGCGGGCGCAGGTTCCGAGACCGCAGCCTCCTGACGTTCCGCACGTGGCGAATCCGAATCACTGCGCTGGATCAAGGCCCCCAGGCCCCGGCCCAATGCTTTTTTCTTGGGGTTAGCCACGTGATATCAACTCCTTGGCAAGTGTTTGATAGGCTAGCGCGCCGGCCGACTTGATGTCATACATGATGATGGGCATGCCATAGCTCGGCGCTTCCCCCAGGGTGACGTTTCGGGGTATGACCGTCTCGAATACCTTGTCACCCAGATGGTTGCGTACGTCTTCCACCACCTGCCGGCTCAGGTTCGTATGCTGGAACATGGTCAGCAGCACCCCGTTGACCTGTAAATCGGGGTTCAGCGTATCCCGCACCAGGATGATGGTGTTCAACAGCTCGCTCAGGCCCTCCAGTGCGAAGTACTCGCACTGCAAGGTGATAATGACATCATCCGCCGCCACCAACCCGTTCAGGGTCAACAGACTGAGGGAAGGGGGGCAGTCGATAATAATGTATTCGAAGGCGTCCCGGATCGGGTAAATCTGGTCTCGCAGCTTGAACTCACGCCGTTCGGCCTCGACCAGCTCCACTTCCGCCCCGACCAGATCGCGGTTGGAGGGGATGAGCAGGAGACCGTCCATGGAAGTTTCCACCAGGGCCTCATCGACCGGCATGTCGTCGATCATAATATCATATAAACTGGCGCTTATCTCATTTTTATCCACACCGCAGCCCTGGGTGGCGTTGCCCTGGGGGTCCAGATCGATCAACAGCGTGTCATGCTCCAGGGCGGTAAGACACGCCGCCAGGTTGACTGCTGTAGTGGTTTTCCCAACGCCGCCTTTTTGGTTGGCGATGGCGATAATTCGTCCCATTATTCGTAATTTCCTCGGAGGGTAGGGGGTGCGCCCCAGTATAAAATGCGTATGATACGTTTCGGCTGCGGGTAAGTCAATTGCGCCGCCCTGTTATTGACTGTCTTGGCATCTGCCCCACGGCGGCCATGTGGTGAATATTTCAGACTCCGAACTGGCGTAGATGATGCTCGAAATGCCGCAGATGAACCTGCTCCCAGCCATCTACCCCGATGTCACCGAAGATGGGATGCGCCGCCGGCGCCAGGGAGCCTTCCTGCACCTGGGCCAGGTAATCCTCCAATAGTGCGTGCAGGGTCTCGAGGTCGCCCTGCTCCTGTTGGGACGCCCGAAGCATCAGGGCCGGCATCTTCAGGTTTTTTGGCATCGGGAGCCAGCCGCGCACCATCAAGGGGGCCAATACCCGGACAGTGAACCAGTTGCCCATGAAAGGCACGGCCTTTGAGCGGTCCATGGAATGGCGCACCAGCCAAATCAGGTGGCGGATGAGCTGATCGCGGGTCATGCTGCCCCAGCGGGGCGTCGCATCTTCCGGTATGGCGCGGAGCCGTTCCATAAGAGACGCGACATACGGCTCATCCATGTGTTGCATTGCTGCCTCCCCAAGCGACTGCGCGCAGCCCGACAGCGTGCTGCTGCTTCCCTGAAAACGTTGCTTCCCAACAGTATATTCGCTGCGGAGCGACAAGACAAATCCATCCCGCCGCCTTGCTTTGCCGCAATTCCCCGGCCCGTATTGTGCCAGATTGACTACAGGCGGCGTCACATCAGGCCGATAATACCCTGTAAATCGGCGTCGCATAGGGAAGCCTTACATTCAAAATCTGAAACAGCCATCAATTAATTGTGGCCTAATCATACATTTTGGTAGAAAGTAATTTGTTGACGGGTGGAATAGAGCGCAACGAGCCTGGGTTAACTATGTTCACTTGGGCAAATGTAGACAGTATTATATTGTACTTCATGTTATTTTGTTGCATTTTGGGATGAAAAGCTGTATCATACGTTTCGGAATGATTTGCGACATTTGGGTATATTTGCGCAACCAAACCGTAGAAATGGCCATTTTCGAAAGATTTGAACGACCCATGGCCAGGTTGTGCGAATCACCGCAGCACGCAATGAAATGTGGGGAACACTTGGAACGCCCCTGTCAAGAGTCCGGATCGCGCTGCCCTGGGCGCATCAGTAATCCGGTCTAACCGTAAGGAAATTGCACCGTGTCTATCAGAGAAATTTCACCGGATGGCCTATACGAGCCATCGACCGAGCATGACAACTGTGGCTTTGGCTTCCTCGTCAATGTGGACGGTAAAAGGGACCACAATGTTATCACAAAAGGGCTGCAAATCCTGGTGAACCTCACCCATCGTGGCGCTTGTGGTTGTGACTCGGAGACCGGCGACGGCTGCGGTATACTGATTCACATGCCGCACCGCCTGTTTCAGGTGGAGGCGGAGAAGTTGGGCTTTGAGCTGCCTGCGCCGGGTGAATACGGCGTCGCCATGATATTTCTGCCCCAGAACGCCGATACCCGCGAGTATTGCATCAACCTGATGAACAAGACCATCGCGGACGAAGGGCAGACCTTGCTTGGGTGGCGGGATGTGCCACGAAATTCCGAGAAGATTGGCTGGTTGGCCCGAGAATCCGAGCCGGTGATTAAGCAGGTGTTCATCAAGACCGCCCCGGGACTCGACACGGACGCCTTCGAACGCAAGCTCTACGCTATTCGCAAGATTGTGTTCAACGACATTCGCCTGTCGAATCTGCCGGACAAGAAGCAGTACTCGGTGCCGAGCATGTCCGCCCGCACGATCGTGTATAAGGGCCTGATGCTGCCGGACGCCATCGACGCCTACTACGAAGACCTGGCCAACCCCCTGGCGGACACCGCGCTGGCGCTGGTGCACCAACGCTACAGCACGAACACCTTGCCGGTCTGGCCCCTGGCGCAGCCGTTCCGCTATCTGGCGCACAACGGCGAGATCAACACCCTACGCGGCAACATCAACATGATGGGATCGCGGGACCATCACTTTCAGAGTCCGCTCTTCGGTGAGGACGTCAACAAGCTGACCCCGATCCTGACGCCCATGGCCAGTGACTCGGCCATCTTCGACAACGCCTTCGAGCTGCTGGTGCGTGGTGGGCGCACGGTGGACCACGCCATGGCGATGATGATTCCCGAGCCGTGGAGTGGGCACGAGACGATGCCGGATGACCTGAAGGCCTTCTACGAATACCACGCCTGCAAAATGGAACCGTGGGACGGTCCCGCTTCGATAGCCTTCACCGATGGTCGGCGAATTGGCGGCGTATTGGACAGGAACGGCCTGCGCCCCTCACGGTACTGGGTCACCAGCGACAAGCAGGTGCTCATGGCTTCGGAAGTCGGCGTGCTGGACATCCCCCAGGATACGGTCGTCAAGAAGTGGCGGCTGGAGCCTGGCCGGATGTTCCTCGTGGACATTGAAGAGCAGCGCATCGTGGAAGACCAGGAGATCAAGGAGAATTTTGCAAAGCGCCAGCCCTACCGCAAGTGGCTGAAGGACAACCGTGTAACCTTGCCTTCGGACTGGAAGCTGGAAGCGCCGAAGGCGTCGGCAGCCCGGGAGCAGGTCGACCTCATCCGCCAACAGCAGGCTTTCGGTTATACCCGCGAGGACCTGGAGATTATTCTCGCACCCATGTGCGAGAAAGGCGTCGAACCGACCGGGAGCATGGGGAACGACGCGGCCCTGGCCGTGCTTTCCCCGCGCCCGCAGTTGCTCTTTAGCTACTTTAAGCAGCTCTTTGCCCAGGTGACGAACCCGCCGATTGACCCGATTCGCGAGGACATCGTGATGTCGCTGGAGACGACCATCGGGCGTGAGGGCAACCTGCTGGGCGAGGACCCCGAGGATTGCCGCCAACTGCACCTGAAGTCGCCGATTATCACCAACGAGCAATTGGCCTACATCCGTGGCCTGGAGGAACCCTGGTTCAAGCCGGACACCGTGTCGTTGTGCTACCCCGCTTCGGAAGGTCCGGAAGGCATGGAACGCGCCCTGGACCGTATTTGCCAGGAAGCCGAGGCCGCTGTGGACCGCGGTATTTCGATGCTGATTCTTTCCGATCGCGGGCTGGACAAAGAGCATATCGCCATTCCCAGCCTGCTGGCGACCGGGGCCGTGCATGAGCACCTCGTGAACGCACACAAGCGTTCGGAGTGCGGCCTGATTATCGAAGCCGGCGACGCGCGTGAGGTCATGCACATGGCCCTGCTGACCGGCTATGGCGCCGGGGCAGTCAACCCCTACCTGGCTTTCGAGAGCATTCAGCAGTTGGTGGAAGAAGAAGTCCTGGTCGAAGATAAGTCCGGTCAGGCGATCAAGAATTACCTGAAAGGCCTGGAAAAGGGCCTGCTGAAGGTCATGTCGAAGATCGGCATCTCCACGCAGCATAGCTACCGTTGCGCACAGATTTTTGAGGCGGTCGGCCTCAGCGATGCCCTCATGGATCGCTGTTTCACTGGTACGGCCTCGCGCATCGGTGGTATCGGCATTTACGAAGTGGCCTGCGAGGCCTTCATGCGGCACGAAGTGGCGTTCCCTCCGAAGGCAGTGCGCAAGCCGCATCTGGACCCGGGCGGGCAGTATCGCTGGCGGCGTCGGGGCGAGCACCACATGTGGAATCCAGAATCGGTGGCCAAACTGCAACACGCCACCAGCCGGAATAAGGCAGAGACCTACGATGAATTTGCCGCAGAGGTCAACGACCGCAACCGCTCGCTGGCGACCTTGCGCGGCCTGCTCAAGTTCAAGCAGGGCGATGCCATCCCGCTGGAAGAGGTGGAGCCGGCTTTGGAGATTGTGAAGCGATTCTGTACCGGGGCCATGTCCTACGGCTCTATAAGCCGGGAGTCCCACGAAAACCTGGCCATTGCCATGAACCGCATCGGCGGGCGTAGCAACACGGGTGAAGGTGGGGAAGACCCCAAGCGATTCACGCCCGATCCCAATGGCGACCTGCGTCGCAGCGCGATCAAGCAGGTGGCCTCGGGGCGCTTTGGCGTAACGAATGAGTACCTGGTGAACTCCGACGAATTGCAGATCAAGATGGCGCAGGGCGCCAAGCCCGGCGAAGGCGGACAGTTGCCCGGCCACAAGGTCTTCGAGGAAATCGCCAAGGTGCGCTACTCGACCCCGGGCGTGGAACTGATTTCGCCGCCGCCGCACCACGACATTTACTCGATTGAAGACCTGGCCCAGCTCATCTACGACCTGAAGAACGCCAACGTGCACGGCAAGGTCTCCGTGAAGCTGGTCTCGGAAGTCGGCGTCGGCACCATTGCCGCAGGCGTGTCGAAGGGCAAGGCGGATTTGGTGCTGATCAGTGGGCACGACGGCGGCACGGGCGCCTCGCCCCTGACCTCGATCAAGTATGCCGGGCTGCCCTGGGAATTGGGGCTGGCCGAGACGCACCAGGTACTGGTGGAGAATGACTTGCGCGACCGCATCCGGGTGCAGGTGGACGGCCAGATGAAAACTGGGCGCGACGTCGCCATAGGGGCTTTGCTGGGTGCGGACGAGTTTGGCTTTGCCACGGCCCCGCTGATTGTCAGCGGTTGTATCATGATGCGCAAGTGCCACCTGAACACCTGTCCGGTCGGCATCGCCACGCAGGACCCGGAACTTCGCAAGAAGTTCACGGGCAAGCCGGAACATGTCGTGAACTACTTCTTCTTCGTGGCCGAGGAGTGCCGAAAGATCATGGCCAGTCTTGGCTTCCGTACGATGAACGAGATGATTGGGCATTCCGACATGCTGGAGTTCGATCCGTTGCCGGAGCACTGGAAAGCGAAGCACCTGGACTTCAGCCGCATTCTGTACAAGGCCAAGCCCTGGGAAGGCGCGACGCTTTACCAAAGCAAGATCCAGGACCACGGCATTGACGCCGTCCTGGACCATGAGCTGATGCGGAAGGCGGCCCCGGCCCTGGAGCGCAAGGAGAAAGTCCGCTTCGAACAGCCGATCCGCAATGTGAACCGGACGCTGGGCACGATTTTGTCCAGCGAACTGACCCGACGCCACCAGTTGGGGATGTACACCGGCTCGCTGCCGGAGGACACGGTCTGGATCGACTGCTTCGGTTGCGGCGGGCAAAGCTTTGGCGCCTTTGTGATACAAGGCGTCACGCTCAACCTGACGGGCGAATCGAATGACTACGTTGGCAAGGGGCTCTCAGGCGGCAAGATTATCGTCAAGCCGCCAAAAGACTGCCCCATTACGCCCGAGGAGAACATTATTATCGGCAATGTCGCCCTCTATGGCGCGACGGCGGGCCAGGCCTACTTCCGGGGTATCGCCGGGGAGCGCTTCTGCGTGCGGAACAGCGGCGCCTGGGCCGTCGTGGAAGGCGTTGGTGACCATGCCTGCGAGTATATGACCGGTGGTCGCGCGGTCATTCTCGGGAAGGCCGGTCGCAACGTCGCCGCGGGTATGAGCGGCGGCATCGCCTTTGTCTATGACCCCGACAAGCAATTGTCGGTGCGCTTAAACCCCGGCAATGTCGACTTGAAACCATTGCACGAGAAGAGCATCCCGGAGCTGCGCTCGATGCTCGAAAATCATGTCGCGTACACTGGCAGCACGGTGGCGCAGCGCATCCTGGACAACTGGGAAGCGGAACTGCCGCATTTCGTGCGGGTGATGCCCCGTGATTTCGCCCGTGTACTCAAGACCCAGGAAGCCCTGGCCCAGCAGAAAGAGGAGGTGACCCATGTTGCCTGACAAAGCCCAAGGATTCATGACCTACAATCGGGAGCTCTATGAAGAAGCGCCCGTGGAAGAACGCATCCAGCACTACCAGGAATTCACCAAAAAGATGCCGGAAGCGAAGCTGCGACAGCAGGCCTACCGCTGCATGAATTGCGGGATTCCCTTTTGCCACAGCGGCTGTCCGTTGGGCAACATGATTCCGGATTTCAACGAGCATGTAAAGGACCAGGACTGGGAAGAAGCGTTGGAAGTCCTGCACGCGACCAACAACTTTCCGGAATTCACGGGGCGGGTCTGTCCCGCACCCTGTGAGACCTCCTGTGTGCTCGGTATCAACGAGCCGCCGGTGACCATCGAGCTGATCGAGAAGGAGATCGCCGAGCGGGGCTGGGACGCCGGCTGGATTCAGCCCGAAGTCCCGAAAAAGCGCACCGGAAAGACGATCGCCATCGTGGGTTCGGGACCGGCGGGCCTGGCTGCGGCCCAGCAGTTGAATCGCGCCGGTCATTTGGTGACGGTATACGAACGGGACGACGAACCTGGCGGCCTGCTCCTCTACGGCATTCCGGCCTTCAAGCTGGAAAAGGGTGTCGTGCGTCGCAGGATTGCCCAATTGGAGGCCGAAGGCGTGACTTTTCGCTGTAACGCCGAGGTGGGCGTCAATGTGCCCATCGCCGAGCTGGAGCAATACGACGCCACCGTCATCACCATCGGTTCGACTAAGGCGCGCACCTTCGACGGCATGAACGTGGAAGGCTCTGACCTGAAAGGCATCGAACTCGCCATGGACTTCTTGCCGCAACAGACCCGGCGAGTGCTGGATAAGTCGGTGGAGAAGCGGGAAATCCTCGCCAAGGGGAAGAACGTCGTGGTCATTGGCGGCGGCGATACCGGCTCGGACTGCATCGGTACGAGTCTTCGCCAGGGCTGCAAGTCATTGCTTAACCTGGAGCTGATGCCCAAGCCGCCGCTAGATCGCCACCCGGACAATCCTTGGCCGCAGTGGTCCATGGTGTTGCGCACCTCCTCCAGCCACAAGGAAGGCGGCAAGCGTGAGTACAGCATCCTGACCAAGCGCTTCGAAGACGACGGCGCCGGCCATGTCGCCGCCTTACACACCGTGCGCATCGCCTGGGGCGAA
Organism: Candidatus Hydrogenedentota bacterium; assembly: GCA_007116095.1. Taxonomy (GTDB): domain Bacteria; phylum Hydrogenedentota; class Hydrogenedentia; order Hydrogenedentales; family SCBR16-9; genus SCBR16-9. Next base: position 1,606 of record SKJD01000036.1, on the reverse strand, counting down.
CCGGATGAAAACGGACGTCGCAAGATGGAGGAGATTCCCGGTTCGGAAGAGCGGATTCCCGCCGAGCTGGTCTTGCTGGCGATGGGCTTTACCCAGCCGGAGGCCGAAAGCTTTGTCGATCAGTTGGGCCTGGAGTGGGAAAAGAACCGATTTGGCCAAGCCATCAAGGCGGACAACAACTACATGTCCTCGCGGCCAGGCATCTTTGTCGCGGGTGACGCCCGCCGTGGGCAGTCCCTCGTGGTCTGGGCCATCGCCGAGGGGCGCGAAGCCGCCCATGCCGTCGACAGCTATCTCATGGGCAGCTCGGAACTGCCCTGCCGCGACGATTATGGGTATAGCCTGCGAGAAACGCCGGAGATTGCGGCCGACGCGCGCCGGGAACAGGTGCCGGCGTAAGCTCAAGAATTAAATACTCCAGATAAACCTGTTACTGGGCCGGGTATTCCAGGTGAAGTCCCGGCCCAGTTTATTTGCCGCGATCAGATAAATTTGGCCGGTAAGGGAACTTTTTCAATTCAAACCTGATAACAGTTCTGTATGGGGCGTTTTGAGCATCGGCGCCTGAGGACGTGTAATGAAGGACAGGCTCTCCAGTAGAATTGTTAAGCGTTAAAGTACGTATGGTACACTGAAGGTAATATCCTTTCGTTTTTTTCTCAACAGGAAACGCGTAACAATCGGCCTTGGCGCCGTTAATGAAACGGAGAAGTTACATTGAAGCACATCCAGACCATCTCACAGCGCCCAATGCATGCGCAAAACGCATCCATCGGACAGATTCTGACCGTCATCGCCAACCTGCTGACTGTCATCGGATCAGCACTGGTGGCCAAAGAGGCGGGTGGATCACAATAACCCTGGGCGCAGGCCATTGAAGCATCGGGGAGATCGCTGCTTATGTGGCGGCACGCCTGGTTGCACTGGGAGCGCCAGACAACAATCGCATTTTAGTGGAGTTATAACCATGCATCATTTGAAGTCCATTACTAAAACGCCTGACAAGGCGCAGAGCATCTGTACCGACATTCAGAGTGATTTTCAGGCCAAACTGTGTTTCACCCTGGAATACCTCACTGCCTTCGCCTTGCCGCTCATTAATATGAAAGACACCAACGGCGGGGGGTGAGTGCCGCCGGCATCCAACCGAATTTGAATGGGGTAAATACGGGGAAATGCTGATTTTGACCAAGCGCCTGCCGCACACCCAATCTCAACAAGGAACACCATGTCACGACTCAAATTGATTTCCAAGGCTCCGGTCCGCGCCCAAAGCTGGCCCATTGAAGTGAAACTGCAATTCGCCATCAACCTCTTCCAGGTGCTGATGCCCTTCCTGGAAAACAAAGACCCGCAAAATCCGGAAAACGGCGGCTGATTCCACCGCTGCCTTTGCCGCTACACAATACACAGGCGCCCGCTTCATATCCTGAGGCCGGCGCCTGTTTTTATTGGGCGCCGTTCTGCTATTACCGCAACAGCAATACGTGGGGCGGTTTTTTTTTGTTCATATTCCTATTTTGCTTAGAAGGTAAAGTCTATTAGTGAAAAAATCTGCAATTTTTCCATAAACCACCTCAGAATCGCCCAATCGTCATGCCTGCGC
>SKJD01000455.1 GCA_007116095.1 Candidatus Hydrogenedentota bacterium | reverse complement strand
TATGGCTTCTTCCGTATCAATGGCGCCGGAGAGAAAAATCGCCATGTTATTCGGTACGTAATACGTATTGTAGAAGCGGTGGATGTTCTCCAGGGAGGGATTGCGCAGGTGCTCCACCGTACCGATAGTGCGGCGCTGGCCATAGGGATGCTCTTTGAACAACTGGTCCAGTACCGCGTCGTAAATGACCATGAAAGGATTGTCCAGCCAGCGGTTCATTTCCTCATAAACGATTTCCAGCTCCGGCTGAAAGAGGCGAAACACCGGTTCACGGAAACGTTCCGCTTCGATGATGGACCAGTGTTTAAGACGATTGGCGGGCAGGGATACGGTATAGACCGTTTCGTCGTTCGAGGTGAAGGCGTTGACGTTTGAGCCGCCCATGCTCTGGTACAACTGATCTATTTCGTTGGGTATCGCGTATTCAGCAGACTCAATGGTCAACTCATTAATTCGGGCGAAGAGCTCCTCACGACGTTCAGGGTCCGTTTCTCGAAAATGTTCGGCGTACAAACGCTCAATTTCTTCCTGGATCGGCTTTTCCGCTTCAAAGTCCAGGGTGCCCATGCGGGTGGTGCCTTTGAAGAGCATGTGTTCCAGGTAATGGGCCAGACCCGTGGAGTCCTCGGGATCGTGCATGCTTCCGGCGCGAACCGCGATTTCCGCATAAAATCGCGGCGTCTCGTGATTCTCCGTGATGTAGACTGTCAGACCATTCTCGAGCTGGAAAATGGCGACGTCCATCGGGTCGTCCGGATCGGGTTCATTGATTCTCTCGTAGGCGCCCTGGGCCGATAATATCGGCAGGCAAAACAGTCCCAAGCCTACCACCAGGCTACGAATCATCCAGTGCTGCAAGTGCATCGTCAAAGTACTCCAAGTTGGGTTGTACCTCATGGATCAACATATATTCGTCTTAACCGGCCCTGCGTCGTTACAGCGCCTCATATACATTCCGACTGCATTCAAGCTGTAATGGCGTCAATTGTGTCGCAATTTGTATACCGTTCATCACAACATTCGGGAAAAGAGCGACATTTCCTGCCGGGCCATGTAGATGATCTGTACCATGGACTAATTCATAGCTCATTCATGAGAAATAGAGGTGACTTCGGGCGTCTTGATTTCCTGCTGCAATACCCCCCAGCGGTCAAGGATATGGTATAGAATAATTCCGAAGGCCGTGGCTACGTTGATGCTGTTTTTTATCCCAAGCATCGGAATTTGCACCACCGCGTCACAACGTTGCAAGTTGCGCTCATTGATCCCGGTGACTTCATTGCCCACGATGATCGCCACCGGCTGGGGCCAGGTAAAGTCCACATGGGAAACCGCCTTTTCCGTTACTTCCAGCGCCACACACGGAATCTGCTGTTCCTGCAATGCTCGGATACAGTCCTTTGTGCGCTCATGATAACGCCAGGGGACATAATCAAAGGCTCCCAGGGCAGTCTTTTCCAGTTTCGGGTGGGGTGGGTGTGCCGACATGCCACACAGGTGCATGTGCTGCACCGCGCAGGCGTCTGCCGTGCGGAACATGGCTCCGACATTGTAGGCGCTACGGATATTGTCCAGCACGACGTGTAGCGGGTAGCGCGGCACATCCTGTAATACGCTTAAGGGTTTATCGCTGTAATGCGTTTCAATCTGGGACATGAACTTCGATGAATGCCTTGTTGTTGGGGTATCTTTGGCGCTTATTGAGGTGACCTGTGTTGAGTGGTCTGGTCTTTGAACAGACCAGTATACCGAATCCGGTGATGGTAGCGCGAAAATTGCTGGATAATCGGTGATTTCCTTACAGCGGAACACAAGCCTACCAGGAAATTGTGCACCTACCGTTACAAGGCATATTCACACATAAAAAAAACGCCCCGGAATCGGGTTCCGGGGTGTCGGGTATCAGGTTGCGTGTTGCCGAGTAGATGTTTTGTAAGGGGGGATGGCCGTGTTGCTGGCCCTAGCGCGGCGCCTGGTCAGACAAACGCGCGCTCCTGCTCTTCGATGTAATCGAAAATGGCCTTGGAGTCCTTCATGGCAATGATCTTTTCTTTAACCGGCTCGTTTTCCAGTAAATGGGCGATTCTGGCCAGGGTCTGTACTTTTTCCACATACTGTTTTTTGGGAACCAGTAACAGGATAAGCAATCGGGCGGGCTTGCCATCAAGGGAATCGTACGGGATTCCCAATGGAGCAGTCCCCAGGGCGCAGAGGATGTCCTCCACATGGTTGGTTGAAGCATGGGGGATGGCAATCCCTTTTTCCATGCCGGTTCCAAGCACTGCTTCCTGTTCTAACAACGCTTCGATGATGTCGCCACGGCGAATCATGGGGATATCGTGTTGTTGCACCAGGATATCCACCATTTCCCGAATGGCCTCGCGTTTACTTTCTGCTTCCAGCCCGACCTTGATCAGGTCAGGTCGCAGCAATTCACTCAGCAACATGATAAATTCGGCTCCTTAGTTCTTGGTCGGTGCTTCGGCGACGATATCCGATGCGTCCGCTTCCGGGATGGCATTGGAGTCCGCCTCCGGGGCATCATTTGATGCGGAAAGGGCGGCTGCTACGCGTTCCTGTTCCAGTTTTTTAGCTTCCGCAGCCTTCTTGGATTTGATGCGCTTCAGGCGGAAGGTGTCCTCACGTTCCCGCTCGTCAAGCACCCGCGCTATGCCACGCATTTCCATGCGCAGTTTTGGGATCAGGTATTCCTCCAGCGCATTTATGCGGCGACTGACCTTTT
>SKJD01000135.1 GCA_007116095.1 Candidatus Hydrogenedentota bacterium | reverse complement strand
TTATTGACGTCCAGGGCCGGAGCCTGGGCCTGGGTCGAATCAGCTACGTTGTTGTCTTTATCCATAACGCCGTTAAGATAATCCTTCTTAATTTGCTTGGAAAACTGTACGTTTTTCGCGTGACCGCCTTTCACCCCGACAATATGCCCCTTAACCGGTCGCCCCAGCAGGTACATATCGCCCAGCAAATCAAGAATCTTATGGCGCACAAACTCGTCCGGGAAGCGCAGATCGTCGTTCAAAATGGCTTCATCGCCAATCACCACGGCGCTCTCCAGGCTACCACCACGAATGAGGCCCTGCTCCTGCAGCATCTTGACTTCACGCAGGAAACAGAAGGTGCGCGCCGGGGCAATCTCGTTTTTGAACGTTTCCTCGGTGATTTTGAACGAAGCGTACTGTGTGCCAATCGCCACATGATCATAGGCAATTGTCATGGAAATGCGAAGCTCATCGGCTGGCAAAATGCTGAGCGTGACGTCGTCCTGCCGGTAGTACACCGGTTTGGTGACGGTTATATAACGCTTTTCCTCGTTCTGTTCTTCCAGCCCGGCCCGCAGGAGGGTATTCATTACCGGCAGGGAGCTACCATCGCCGTTAGGAATCTCTTCGGCATCCAGCTCGATAGCCAGGTTATCGATTCCCAGCCCCACCATGGCGGAAAGGGCGTGCTCCACGGTATGGACCTTGGCGTCTCCGATTCCGATGGTGGTGCCCCGGGAGACATCCACAACATGATCAATATCCGCTGGTATAGCAGGGCGATCCGGGAGGTCCACCCGATAAAATACAATACCTGTATTCGGTGGCGCCGGTTTGAAGGTAACCGTCGTCAGGCTGCCGGTGTGCAAGCCCACGCCGGAAAAAGATACTTCACTTTTAATGGTTCGCTGCTTAGTCATGCAGTGTTTATTCATCCTTTTGCGCTAGCTGTCGTTCCAGTTGGCGTACACGCTTGATTAAATCCGGTATTTTGCCCTGTGAGACCAGGACCCGGCGTTCAACTTGATGGTCCTTGGCGGGAAATCCGGAAACCGTGCTCCCGGGTGGAATGGAACTGGCCACACCACTACGTGCGCCGACACTGGCTCCATCGCCGATCTCAATATGCCCGGCAATACCGGTATAGGCGCCGACACGCACATTATTGCCAATCACGGCGCTACCCGCAATACCGACCATGCCCGCAATCACGCAATGCACGCCGATCTGGACATTGTGGCCCACCTGCACGAGGTTGTCAATTTTGGTCCCGGTTCCAATGCGCGTCACGCCGCAGGTGGCCCGATCAATAGCGGTATTGGCTCCGATTTCTACATCATCCCCTATCTCCACTGTGCCGACCTGTGGAATCTTGATCCACTGACCGTCCAGCGGGGCAAAACCAAAGCCATCACTGCCTATGGTAGCACCCGCATGGACCACACAACGGGCTCCAAGGCGGCAGTGTTCTCGCACCACGGCGTTGGGGTAGATGATGCTGCCCGGACCGATTTTGGCATGGGCGCCAATAAAGGCGCCAGCGTAGATAATGGTGTTGTCGCCGATTTCAGCATGGTCGCTTATTCGCACGAAAGCGTCGATGGCCACATTGGCGCCAATAATCGCCTGCGGCGCGATAACGGCCTGGGGATGGAGCCCCTCGGGGTGCTGGCGCTGTGTCTGTTCCATGAGTTGCAGCACGCGACCAAAGGCCAAGTCGGGGTTTCCGACCAACAAGAGGGGCAAATCGCAATTTTCGGGCTTTTTCTGCGCAATCACGGCGGAAGCCTGCGTTGTCGCCAGTTTCGGCCAGTGTTTTTTAGCCCGTACAAAACAAATATCGCCCGACTCCGCCTCTTCGATGGCGTTTGCTCCGGTGATGATCAACGCTGAATCGCCTTCAACTACACCACCCACCAGATTTGCAATTTCTCCGAGCGTGATTTTCATAGACATCCAATGTAAATATGATGGATTTAATTGTTTTTATATAAACAAAACAACTGTGCGATATGCACAAGCGTTTGACATATGCGCCAAGACTTGGTGGTTGGTTGAAGCATGGCAGAAATTGATGCAGACCTTGCAAATGGTCTTGCAACAATATGTTGTTTTGCCCGGACCCATGCTCCCCGCTTCCAAGGGTCTTATGGTATCAGTAATACCGCTCGGGGGGCCCGGCGTTACAAGCAACGCGGCGAGTCGTGGTAGAGCGATGTCTGTTACAAAAAAGCGCGCCCTGTACGCCCGATAGGTACTACAGGGCACGCTTTATTCAGATGATGGGTAGGACAGTCATGGAGTCGACCGCCTGCAAAGCCGCGTCTCGGGGTTAACCCGATATAATCCGCCTATTTAGTTGGCGCTATTCAGTACGGCGAGCACGCGGGAAGTGATATCAATCGTGGCGCTGTGGTACAAAACGCTGCCTCGCGGGCCGGGCTGTGCGTTCAGCACCAGGTGATAGTTGTCCTGAATGGCGACGCGCTCGATGGCGGCCTGAATATCAGCCAGGACTTCACGCAGCACGCCTTCCTCACGGCTGTCGATGTAGTTCTGGTTACGGCGCAATTCCGCCGTGTAGGTCAGGTAATCCGACTCAATCTGATTACGCCGCTCAATGCGCTGGGCTTCGGTCATGTTGGGCGCCTGCTGTTCATACTGCTGCCGTGCAGCTTCGATCTGGCTGGAAAGTTGATCGATCTCCCGCTGGCGGCTTTCCACTTCACTCTCCAGTTGATTATACAGTTGCTGGCGCTTGTTGTAATCGGCCAATAGCGCCTGAACATCTGCCACCGCAATGCGGTATTCCCCGGAGGCCGGGGCGCTTTGTTGGGCCAGGGCGACACCAGGCAAGATAGCCATGCCCAATGCCAAAACCAAAATTCCTCGAAGAAAACCGATTGAATGAGCTAACACGGTCGAAAATCCTTTTCAGTTACTGGGTTACTGGTCCGTGTGATACAGCACACTTTCACACGCAGACGCCTGCTGCACCAGGTTCAATGCTTTACATGGTCGCTGTTACTGCCGTGGCAGACACAGGACACGCTTATCATGTTTGTTTACGCTATGCGTCAAGTATAAGCAAGACACGGCGCTTGTTGCAAATTGACCCCATCCTGTATGCGCCCCATGCACTATTGTGGCCAGCATACACCACATATGGGGCAAGCCTGATGGCGACAATGCTCAGACAACAGGCATGCGTCCGAGCATTATTGCGATTAGAAACGGAATCCGGTGGTCATATGGAGACGCCCGCTGCTGCTTTGATCGCCGTCCGGATTGATCGGATAGCCGTAGTCCACGCGGATTGGTCCGATGCGCGGTACATCCACCCCAAGGCCGACACCGGCGCCATGCTTCATGTCGCCGAAGCTGAAGTCACTGGTATCCGCCCAAACGCCGGCCGAGTCAACAAAAGCATACACACGCAGCATATCGGTGACCTTGTACTTCATCTCGACATTCGTCACCCAGCGCAAGTTGCCGCCCAAGGCGAAACGATCGCCGAATACGATGAACTCCCGACCGGAAGGACCGATGTCACGATTACGGAAACCGCGGACCGTGTTGGTGCCACCGGCATAGAAACGGTCTTGAAGCGGAATGTAGTCCGAGCTGCCATATTCGGTCAGGTAGCCTTCCCGGGTCCGGAAAGAGAATATCCATTTTTCTTCTTCATCCAGGGCCCAGAACCACTGGGAATCATGCTCGAATTTCAGGAAATTGTTGTCACCGCCCAGGCCGGCAATCTGCAGCCCCAGGGTATGCACACTGCCCGAGGAAGGATCGAAGTGTCGGTCCAGGGTGTTGCGCTCGATTTCCCAGTAATTGCTGATGGTGGTGGATTGTCCCCGTTGTCTGCGAATCTCCGGATTGACGAAGAACGGCAGCTCGGAAATATTGGTGCTCTGGTAGCCCATACTCGTGCGAACCGTCACATGCGGCGACAAGACCTTGCCCAGGCGCAACTGCGCACCCCGCTGGTCTTCGCGGTAATTGGCGCCACCCCGCACCCGGTACGATTCGTCATATAAATCCGCGCCAAAGGAAAGCGGGTAGCCGAAAATCTCCGGATCCGTAAAACTGAGGCTATATTGATCCCGACGCTCTCCCACATTCACCCGTGCGGCAAACTGCTGGCCACCGCCGGAGAAGGTCGGCCAGTTGGTGATATCAAAATTATTCAGGCGCAGCTCAGCGAAACCGCCCAGGCGGTCTTCCGAACTATAGCCGAAGCCGAAGTTGAAATTGCCGGTCTTGCCTTCTTCCACATCCACCAGCAAATTGGTGAAACGGCCTTCGCCTTCATAGTCGTCCAGGGTAATACGCACATTGTCAAAATAGCGTGTATTTTCAATGCGGCGCTGCGAGTCACGCACGGAAACCCCGTCAAAGCGTTCGCCCGGAGAAATCAGCATTTCCCGGCGGATGACTTCGTCCTTGGTGACTTCGTTGCCGGTAATGTCGATTTCGCGGATGTACTTGAGCACCCCCTCATTGATGTTATGCACCACGTGGGTGGTCTTGGCGTCCCGGTCCAGGGTCACTTGGGGCGTGATAAGCGCATTAACATAGCCGCTTTCCTGGTAGCCCTGCTCAATCAAATCGGCATCCCGCAGCACCTGGCCCCGGTTGTGCAGATCCCCGGCCTGCACCTGAATCGTGTCCAGCAGCTCATCATCGTCGTAGACAATGTTTTCCGAGAACTCCAGCACATTCACGCGGTACTCCGGCCCTTCGTTGATATAGACCGTAATGTCCATGCGCTTGCCGTCATCAGAGTATTCGATGTCCGCACGGGGCACATCCACCTCCAGCCGGCCATAATCACTATAGACATCAATGAGATTTTGCAGGTCCTGCTCGAAGCGGTCTTCTTCATAACGACCGCCGAGGAACCACCAGGCCCGGCTGGTGTCGATCTCGCGACGCAGGGCGCGGTCCGTGAGCAGTTCATTGCCCACAAAGTCGATACTGCGAATGCGCGCCTTGCGGCCTTCTTCAATGTTGTAATAAACGCGAACCCGGGAAGGTCCAACCTGCTCCACCACGGCGTCCACCACCGTGTTGGCATAACCCCGGCCTTCATACAACTGTACAATGGCCTGGCGATCCTGCTCCTGATTTTCCGGCAGGAATGGTTGTCCCTCGCGGGTCGTCAACACGCTTCGTATTTGTCGATCACGTACACGACGGTTACCGGTGACGCTGATTTCCTGCACCACCAGTTTTTCTTCAATGATATAGGTAAGCACCACCTGGTTGCCCACGGGCGTAACGGCCGCCTGTACGTTGGCGAAATACCCGAGATCAAAGAGGCGGCGTATATCACGTGAGACGGCGCGGGGGTTGTAGCGTTGTCCGGACTGGACCTCCAGGCGTGCACGCACGACCTGCTCGCTGACCCGTTCCAATCCTTCGATTTGAACTTCGCTGATAATGCTGTCTTGTTCCTGTCCCCATACACCTGGTACAAGCGCAATCAGCGCAATGGCGAGGCCAATGGCTATGTTTTTCAAGTAGCTACACCTTCCACGGCTGGCACGACGGGCTCAAGAAGCAAACGTTCTTCGATGTCCGCCGGGCGTACAATGATTTTCGTTCCCGGTTCCAGCCCCCCACGAAGCAACAATTCCGCCAGGGGATCCTCGATATATAGCTGAACAGCCCGGCGTAAGGGACGCGCACCATATTCTTCGCTGCTGCCCTTTTGCACCAGGAAAGCCCTGGAGTCCTCTCCCACTTCCAAGAAGAGGCCCTTCGCTGAGACTCTATCTATCACCTCACGCACCTCAATGTCAACAATCTTGAGCAGATGCTCATTGCCCAAGCGACCGAAGACCAGGGTTTCATCAATGCGGTTCATGAACTCGGGGTTGAAGACCTTCTTGGCTTCTTCAATAACCCGCTCCTTCATCCGCTGGTAATCGCCCTCGACATCGTCGCGCTGGAAACCGACCGTTACATTCTTGCCGATCCGCCGGGCGCCCACGTTGCTGGTCATCAGGATGACGGTGTTGCGGAAGTCCACATGCCGGCCCGTGGCGTCTGTCATGCGGCCTTCTTCCAGCACCTGCAACAGGGAATTGAAAACATCCGGGTGCGCTTTTTCAATCTCGTCAAACAGAACCACCGAATAGGGGCGACGACGCACCTGCTCGGTGAGCTGACCGCCTTCATTATACCCAACGTAGCCAGGAGGTGCACCTGTAAGCCGGGAAACGTTGAATTTCTCCATGTATTCGGACATATCGATCGTAATCAACGCGTCCTCATTACCGAAGAGGAAGGTCGCCAAGGTCTTGGCCATCAATGTCTTACCCACGCCCGTGGGCCCAAGGCAAAGAAAGGAGCCCACCGGACGCCTGTGCTGACCCAGGCCAGAGCGCGAACGCTGGATGGCGCGCGCCAGCGCATCAATTGCCTCTTCCTGGCCAATAACGGATTTCTTGAGTTCCTCGCGAATGCGCAGCAAGCGCTCGGATTCTTTTTCTTCCAGTTTCGTCAAAGGCACGCCCGTCCACTTCGAGACGATATAGGCAATCTCCTCCGGCCCGACGATCACCTCGGCAGAGTCCCGCTTCAGCTCCCATTCGCGCTTACGCTCCTCCAGTTTGGTGATGAGGGCGCGTTCCTGGTCGCGTAAGCCGGCGGCCTTTTCATATTCCTGGCTGTGGATCGCGGCTTCCTTCTCCTGGGTAACCTGTTCGATGTCCTGCTCGATATCCTTGAGTTCCATCGGGCGGGTGGTCACCTGCAACCGGGCGCGGCTACCGGCCTCGTCGATGACGTCCACGGCCTTGTCCGGCAGAAAGCGGTCGCTGATATACTGATCGGAGAGGCGCGCGGCCGCAACCACCGCCTCGTCCGAAAACTTTACCCGGTGATGGGCCTCATACTTGTCCCGCAGGCCCTTGATAATCTCTATGGTTTGATCGACCGTAGGCGCTTCGACCAGAATCGTCTGGAAGCGCCGGGCCAATGCCGCGTCTTTTTCAATGTATTTGCGGTACTCGTCCATGGTGGTGGCGCCGATGCATTGGAGTTCGCCGCGCGACAGGGAGGGCTTCAGCATATTGGCGGCGTCCACCGCGCCTTCGGCAGCGCCCGCGCCCACGAGGGTATGCAGCTCATCGATGAACAAGATGATATTGTCCGCACGGCGGATTTCCTTCATCACCGACTTCAGGCGCTCTTCAAATTGGCCACGGTACTTCGTGCCCGCGACCACCCCGGCCAAATCCAAGGTCAGTACACGCTTGCCCAGCAATAAATCCGGGACATCACAATTCACCACAGACTGCGCAAGCCCCTCCACAATGGCGGTCTTGCCAACGCCTGCCTCGCCAATGAGAACCGGGTTGTTCTTCGTGCGGCGGCTGAGCACCTGAATCACGCGCTCGATCTCGCCAGCGCGTCCCACCACCGGGTCCAGCTTGCCCTCCCGGGCCAATTGGGTCAGGTCCCGTCCGAAGGTATCCAGCGCGGGTGTCTGCGATTTTTTACTGGTCTGGGCTTCCGGCGTCGCGCCACGCCCCTGATCGCCCAGAAGACGTATGACTTCCGCCTGGATGCGTCCCAGATCGATTTTCATTTCTTCCAGAACCCGCGCGGCGATACCTTCGCCTTCTTTTAGCAGGCCCAGCAGTATGTGTTCGGTGCCGATGTAGGAATGGTTGAAACGCCGCGCTTCTTCCACGGCCAGTTCAAGTACTTTTTTTGCCCGTGGCGTGAAGGCGATATCATCCCCGGACACCACCGCAGCCCCTGGCTGCACCTGGTGCTCAATCTCCAACGCCAACGCTTCGATATCCACACCAAGATTCTCGAGCGCCCGCGCCGCGATTCCATCCGGTTCCCGGCAAAGTCCGAGCAAAATGTGCTCGGTCCGCACATATTCGCTCCCCAGCCGGGTGGCCTCTTCGCGTGCGGCGCTAACCACATGCTTGGCTCGTTCCGTGAATCGTTCCCACATAGCAATATTACCTTTCCAATCCCATGGAAAAACGGCTGCGAAAAAGCGCCGCCCGTTCCATGTTCAACCTATAGGCATCGCAGGCGCGCCCTTGCGCCATTTCAAGCTGGGCGCCTTGCGATTGAAGCATTAATGTATTGAGATCCTGGGGCGGGATCGGGTCCAGTAGTTCCAAATCGCTTCCCAGCCGCAGCGAAGAGAGCAATTGCAGTCCCTCGGCAAAGCCCAACAGCCGCGCCCCGGCGGCAATTCCACTGGCTCGGCCAACCCGGTCCTCCAGAATACAGCGATTGTCACGCATCAACTGCTTGCGCGCCCCGCGTTCTTCGGTCATGATCTTGGAGGCGGCATGCCGCAGATGGAAACAGATGTCGTCTTCGGAGAGCCCAAGGGTGCTCTCATTCACCAATAAATAGAGATCGCCCAAGGTCGATTTCAAGGGCGCGAGGCTGAGCCCGTCCAAGGTGCTTATGAGCGATTGCTCCGCGCCAGCTTCCAACCCTTCGGCCCCCGACAGGGAGGGCGCAACCGTATCCGATACAGGCAACGACGTTTCCTGCTGGAGGGTAGACGATACTTGTTTCGACTTGGACTGCACAGCGCGCGGTACGGTTGCCTTGCGTTCCGGGGCTCCTTGGCTTCCGGCGGCGACGCCCTGTAGCGCCAGGCGCTGGCTGTTAACCCGGTCCGCCTGTTCTTGCGCATTGCCCAACAGGGCCAGGGCGGGCAAGTGCAACAGCACATTGGCCTTCATGCCGGTGCCGACATTGCGCAACTGGGTGCAAAGATAGCCCAGCTCTTCATCAAAAGCGAAGCCCAAGATGTCATTGAGCATCGTGTCGTATTCCAGGGCGCGTTCCCAGCATTCCTGCACCTGCATACCTGCATTTAATACGCGGATGGTCACATGGTCCAGGGCATTGATCATGATGCTGCTGCGTTGGTCCGAGGCGACAAAGACGCCGCGCGGCCCCACGCCATAGAGCAGATCACTGGAGATCAACTGTCGTTCAGCGAGAAAACGCCGCTCCACAGGCTCCAGGCTGTCCAGGTTATAGTAGCTGCCCTGTGAAAGCAGGCGCGTATTTTCCAGCACCTGAAGCACCCGCTCTTCCACCATCTCCTTCTCCACCAGGCTTGCCTGCGGCACAAAGGGTAAATCCGGGAGATTGCGGGACAACGTGCACTGACAGAACAAGGCCATGACGCCGTCGGGCGCCTCTTTATTGAACCAGGATGGCGGCTTTTCGATGCGTGTATCTACCAGCATGCCCAACTTAATCCGTTCCGGAATCCGAAAAATACAACCCAGACTCCAAAGCTCTTATTTCATCGCGCAAGGCCGCGGCCTCTTCGTAATTTTCCGCCTTAATCACACTTCGCAACAAGGCGCGCTTGGTGGTCAGGTCCTCCCGGAGCCGCGCCTTGGCGTCGTCCACGGAAGCGATACGTCCCCGATGGCGTGTTGCCCGGTGCAAGTCTTGCAGCAGCGGCTCCAGCGCCATACGAAACGCCGTGTAGCAATGCTGACAGCCCACCTGGCCATCATCGAAGATAGCGCCAAGCCGGGCGCCGCAGGTCGGGCATATCTGTCGCGCGCGTTCGAGTTCCTGGGAACTGCGCTTCCGCACGGAACGCTTGCCCAGCACCGTTGGACCCGTCAGCTCAAAACCTTTTGTGGCTTTTTTCTGGTGTTGCGCCATGCAGACCGCACAAAGATGCTGATCTACAACACGCCCATCCACGACTTCAGCATATCGTACGGTGGCGACATTTTTATGGCATTTTTGACACAACATACATTTACTTCCACTTTAGCCTGACCCACAGTATACCATCCCACAAGGCTTCAGTCCATTGCACCCCCGAATTCTACCGATGGCGTACCGGGTGGCCCGACCAAAAATTTCCAAGTCAGGTCAACGTTTTCTTTCCCCAAAAACCGACAACCGGACAAGCGTCGGGGTCGGCATTACAACATAATTATTGCTTACATAGCTATTATACCGGAAAAAGCGGCATATGAGGAAAACCCCGCCAATACCAAGACTCATTTGAAAGACGGGATATTCAACAACAGCTCTTTTCCACTGTTTCAAGATTGAATTGTGTAGGGACTGTTTTTTTGCGCCCTCTGGATAAACAATCACCCAGGCGCATCCATTCGCACATGGTTTTATTGGCGTTTTTCACAGCAGGTTGTTTGACCCCAGGCGGTTTTCTCAGGAACAAGGCGGCCTGGCGGGATGTTCAATCATTCAGTGACACAGCGCCGGGTCGGCTTGGATTTTAGGAAACTTTCTTATCTATTCAAACGTCTACCTCTCAGCCTGGATAACAGCAACATCTTCCGGTATTTGGACATTCCAGGGCATCGAATGTGTAAATCACAACCTATCGGCGCCCACAACAAGGA
>SKJD01000151.1 GCA_007116095.1 Candidatus Hydrogenedentota bacterium | reverse complement strand
TGCATGGCGCGCCCGAAGCCCATGGCTTCCATACGCAGCGTCTGCATGTCCATGCTGCCGAGACGATCTTCGTAGACCCCCAGGCCGGGGTCTTCCTGACAACCGCGCGTCGGACCATAGAGGGCGCTGATGAGCCGCTCGGCCCCGCTGCATTGCCCCACGGCCACATCATTATCCTCACGGGAGATATATACCGCGACGTTGGTGATCATCTGCTTGACGTGGTCGACCTGGATGGGGCGCTGGGCGAGAATGCGCCAGATTTCGCGGATCAATTCCTCGACGATACCGCCGATGCCGACCTGGTCAGCGATGAATTGCGCGTGTTGCTGGACCATCGGCGCCAGGTGTCCCAGGTGAATGCGTTTCGCCTCGGTGAACTGCCCGAAGAGCACGCGCATGTTCAGCGCCAGGACCTGGGTCAGAAATATCTTGCAATCCTCCGCCGAGATCATGGGATGTATGAAGCGTCCATTGGCCACGGCCGCCATGCGCAGCTCGCTCAGGCATTCGAGGATAATGGTCTGGGTCGTGCCAATGGTGACCGTATTGGCCGCCAGCGTCGCCTTCAGGTGCTGCGGGTAGGCCCAGTCGCTGCCCGAGAAAATGCCGGCTTCTTCCAGCGTTTCGACCTGCGCATAGACGACCTCAATACCACCGGGGAGCATCATGATGCGCCGCACCAGGTCCAGCACTCGGCTGGTTTGCGTGGTCTTTGCAAAGGTGCGGGTCGCGGCTAAGCGTTCCCGTGCTTCTTCCAGTTTTTTGGTAAGTTGCTTCAGGCGTATATGCTGGTCCTGATTTTCCTCGGTCATAAGAACTTCCTCTTTGTACCCGGCGCGTATGGCCAAATGCGCCAGGCTACTTGGGTACTGTCGTTCCTGCCTACACCATAATCGGAACCAATACGCAGGTTCAAGGCCGATGCAGTTCGCAACCTGTCTGGCAAGAAACACCAACCCGGGAGGGTGGTATCAGGCCATCCCCCAGGGTGATGAGGTTATGCAGGTTTATTTTCGAGAAGATTGCGCATGAACGGGCATCGGGAAACGGATGTATATACCTGTCATGCATTTTGATATGTAACGCTATACGTAGAAGTCCTCTTTCTCCTGGGCCAGGAGCAACTCACGCATGCGTTCCGGGTCTTCACCGAAGAAATACACCGAACCATAATGGTTACCAAAAGCCACCCGCTTGGCGACTTTTTCTTCTATCGGATTCTGCAGATCATGGTATTCATAATAGGGATCGTCTTCGGTCTCAGGCGGTACTTCGATTCGGGAAATGACCCGGCGTCGCGGATAGACCAGGAAGCAGCCGGCATGACCTTCCGCGTCCACCACTTCCTTCGGGAAGAACGCCTCGATTTCTTCCTCGGTAGCCTTTGCATCGCTCACCAGGACCTGCGCCTGATAGGCATTGAAGCCGTAGGCGCGCTCGATCAGCTCAAAGGCATTTCCGCCCGGCACCCGGTAGGCCACCTCGCCGAAATAGAATTCACCGTCCTTGGTAATGAAATATTCCGGGTGAATCAGGCCGTAATCAATGTCAAAGGCTTCTATGAGTTTCTCGATCTCATGGCGAATCCGCTCGCGCCACTGTTCCAGACGCGGGGAGGCCGGGATAAATACGGAATAGCCCAAGTGGACGTACTCTGAGATGTTGAGGAAACGGATTTTCCGGTTGTGGATAAACACCTCACAGGCAAATTCCAGGCCGTCCAGGTGGCTTTCCAGCAAGGCCGGAAATTCCTCGTCGCTGATGTTGTCCACGTCTTCCACGGACTGGATTACCCGGTGTCCCAGGCAGCCCGCCTTGTCAAAGGCTTTGAAGTGAATGGGATCATTCGGGTCGCCATGGAGCTTGAGCAGGGCCTGGTTTACCCGCATGAGAAAGCGCACCACGTCGTCTCGATCATGCGCTTCTTCAAAAATCCCCACGCGAATACCAGCAAGCTGGGCGCGGCGTTTCATCAGAGATTTATCACGAAACAGCATTCCCTGGTTCAGCAGGCGGGGATTCTTCTGCAGGACGGCATTGATGGCCCCGGCCCATTCCACGGTCTCTTCAAAGAGGGGAATGGCCACATCGACGCCCATTTCCTCCAGGGTCTTTGCAATTTCATAGGAACGCTCATTTAAGCGCTCAAAATCCCATGGGACAAATGGAATTTCATTTTCAGTGGCATATTCTTCGGCCCAGGAAGGCGCCACCACCACATATTTGCGGTTGAAACGGTCAATGCCTTCAATGGCTTTTAGGCTCCACCCCAGAATCGCGACATAGCTCTTGTCGTCGGTTTTGGTTTTCTCTGCTTGTGTCGTCACGTTGTTAGCTCTCTTCCTTCGTTGTGGCGTTGCTCCTGTCTGGGCATCCGGACGTCCAGCGTATGTCACACGCGGTATCCATTTTGATCCATTTGACGAAATATTGCCCAGAAAAACGCCATCCATGTTGGCTTTTTTCTCATTCGTATTACTTAAAAACATACCGAACGCTGTCGGTATTGTCAAGGTCAAAACCGCGATAAGTGAGTAATTCGCAGTATGCGTAGCAAATTTGTGTCAAAAAAGAGCGGTAATTGCGTGCCTGAACAGCTATACAACACAAAACACCTCCATACTGCTCTTTCGGTTGTTTTCGAAATTGAGGGTGTATGGAGGCGTAATTTATGAACTGATCAGACTTTTACGGATGCAGCATTTAGCCCTGGAAGAAGCCTGCTTTGTTGCGGACCCGCAGCCGCAGGGCATTGAGCCGGATAAAGCCCGTGGCATCGGTCTGGTCGTAGGCCCCTTCGTCTTCGTCGAAGGTGCTGATCTGCGGATCGTAGAGGGTCTTGTCCGCCTTGCGACCCACGACGATGCAGTTGCCCTTGTAAAGCTTCAGGCGTGCAGTACCGGTGACGTTCTCCTGGCTCTTGTCCACGAAGGCCATGAGCGCCTCCAGTTCGGGGGCAAACCAGAAGCCGTTGTAAATAAGCTGGGCAATCTTGGGCGACAATTGGTCACGTTGGTGCATGACTTCACGGTCCATGGTGATGGACTCGACCGCACGGTGGGCTTGGTAGAGCAGCGTGCCGCCCGGGGTCTCATAGACACCGCGGGACTTCATGCCTACGAAGCGATTTTCCACGAGGTCCACCCGCCCGACGCCGTTGGCGCCGGCGACTTCATTCAGATGCCCCAGCAATACCTCCGGCTCCATGCGCTTGCCATCCACGGCGACCGGTGTGCCCTGTTCAAAGTCGATTTCGATATAGGTCGGCGTATCCGGGGCTTTCATCGGGTCGACCGAGAGCAGGAACATGTCTTCCGGCGGCTCGTTCCAGGGGTCCTCCAGGATGCCGCCTTCATAAGAGATGTGCAGCAGGTTACGGTCCATGGAATAGGGTTTGGACTTCGAGACCGGGATAGGGATGTTGTGCTTCTCGGCGAAATCCATCATCTTCTCGCGGGTATTCAGCGTCCACTTCGGATCGCGCCAGGGGGCGATGATCTTCACGCCCGGCTCCAGCGCCAGGCAGGCAAGCTCGAAACGCACCTGGTCGTTTCCCTTGCCCGTAGCGCCGTGGGAGACCGAATCGCCGCCCGTTTCACGCAGCACATCAATTTGCCCCTTAGAAATCAGGGGACGCGCCACGCTGGTGCCCAGCAGGTAGACGCCCTCGTAAATGGCGTTGGCCCGCATCGCCGGGAAGACAAAGTCCCGCACGAATTCCCGCTTGAGATCCTTCACGATCACTTCGCAGGCGCCCGTGTCAATGGCCTTCTGGCGGGCCGGTTCGGTTTCTTCGCCCTGGCCCACATCGGCGATATACGCCACCACATCGGCCTTGTAGGTTTCCTGGAGCCATTTCAGGATAATGGAGGTGTCCAGGCCACCGGAATAGGCCAATACAATTTTTTTTACAGCTTCAGACATCAGCGTGATCTCCTTGGTTCAATATCAGGTTCGTTGCGGGTGACAGGTGCGATTCTGGGCGTCTCAGGCGCGGGCTTCCGCACTGCCGATCAGCTTGACCAGCACCGCCTTTTGCGCGTGAAGCCGGTTCTCCGCCTCGTCAAAGACGATGGACTGCGGCCCGTCGATTACCTCGTCTGTGACTTCGCTGCCCCGGTGGGCGGGCAGACAATGCATGAAGATGGCGTCCGGCTTGGCCAGCGACATTAACTGGGCATTGACCTGGTAGGGGGCGAAGGCCTTCTCACGGATGGCCTCTTCATCCTCCTGGCCCATGCTCGCCCACACGTCCGTGTAGACAGCGTCGGCGTCGCGGAGTCCGGCTTCCACATCATGGGTGATGGTGATCTCACCCTTGGCCATGCCCTGGGCCGTTTTCACGAGCTTTGCGTCGGCTTCGTAACCCTCCGGACATACCAGACTCAGGTTCAATGGCACTTTTCCCGCGAAATTCACCCAGGAATTGAAGACATTGTTGCCGTCACCGACAAAAGCCACCTTGATGCTGCTCAGGTCCTTGCCCTTGTGTTCGCGCAGGGCCTGCACGTCAGCGAGAATCTGACAGGGGTGCAGGTAGTCGGTCAGGGCATTAATCACCGGCACCGAGGCATTGGCGGCCAGTTCCAGGATATGGTCATGCGAGAAAGTGCGGGCCACGACGCCGTCCACCCAGCGCTCCAGGTTGCGGGCGACATCCGGCACGGTTTCCCGCTTGCCCAGCCGGGTCTCCACGAAAATCGAGTAGCCCCCGAGCTGGAAAATACCGGTTTCAAAGGTCAAGCGCGTGCGCAAGCTCGGTTTCTCGAAGAGCAGGGTGAGCGTCTTGCCATCGAGGTAGCGGTGGGGGCGGCCCGTCTTTTGAAAGCGTTTCAGATCGTCCGCCAAGGATAGTATATCGAGGATCTCATCCTTCGTGTAATCGGTCAACGCGATGAAATCTTTGCGTTTCGTTGCTGCGGAGTCCTGTACTACAGCCATGCTAATACTCCCAAGGTATCCTCCAGGGCCTTAATCACCTGGTCTATTTCGGCTTCGGTTACAATCAGCGGCGGCACAAAGCGCAGCACATTGGGTCCGGCTGGACCGCAGATGATGCCGCGTTCAATCAGTCCGGCCACCACCGGTGTAACAGGTTCGTTGAATTCTATGCCCACCATCAGGCCCTTGCCCCGGACCTCCATGTAGCGTGAGCAAGGCTCAAGTAGGGTTTTGAGGCGTTTACGGAAATACTGGCCTTTGGCCTCGACTGTGTCCAGGAAGCCGGGCGCAGTCATCACGTCCATGGTCGCCAGCGCCGCGGCGCAACTCAGTGGATTGCCGCCGAAGGTGCAGGCGTGGGAACCGGGTTCAAAGCCGTCAGATACCGCCTCCGTGCAGCCCATGGCGCCGATGGGAACCCCGTTACCCAGTCCCTTGGCGAGGGTCATGATGTCCGGGATGAAATCCATGCCCTGGTGGGCAAATAGCTGCCCCGTACGCCCCATGCCGGTCTGCACTTCGTCCAGAATGAGGAGTACACCGAATTCATCGCACAGCGCACGGATTTGCAGGAAATAATCGGGATCCGGTACCCGAACGCCGCCTTCGCCCTGGACCGGCTCGATGATCAGTGCGCCGATGGGGAGCGTCTCGCCCTCGGGTTGGGTGCTGTCCACCGGGATATGGCCTGCTTCCAATTGGGCGCGGAGCGCTTCCAGATCATTGAAAGGTACGTAGGCGACGCCCGGAAGCATCGGTCCGAAGCCCTCGTGGTACTTGGGTTGGCCCGTGGCTGTCACCGTGGCCAAAGTCCGGCCGTGAAACGACTGCGAAGCGCTCAGGATGCCGGGTTTCGGCGTGCCCTGCTTCGCCCAGTAGCGCCGGGCGAGTTTGATGGCGGCCTCGTTGGCCTCGGCTCCGCCGTTACAGAAGAACCAGCGGTCGGCGAAGGAATGCTCCGCCAGGGCAGCCGCCAGATGAATCTGGTTTTCGATGTAATAGAGGTTTGAAACATGCAACAGTTTCGCGGCCTGGGCCTGGATGGCTTCGGTGACTTGGGGGTGGCAGTGCCCCAGATTACACACGGCGATCCCGGCGAAGAAATCCAGGTATTCGCGACCTTCCACATCCCACAAGCGCGTACCTTCCCCCCGGTCCAGGGCAATTTTACGGGCCCCGTAGGTGTTCAAGATATGCTGATCGTTCAATTCGATAAGCGCTTCGGTGGAAAGTTGGGAATTGTCGTCGTCTAGCATCATGGATCGCCCTGTTCCTTTCTACGCAGTACATCCCCCGGATTGTGCATGCCGTCAATGTCGCTGTTATTTTGTCATGAGCAAGTAAATTCGCTGCGAAAATAACAGGTTGATGGGGGTGGGAGCAACGTAACCATGCTTTATGCATATCCCCCAAGGTCTATTTAGTCCACATTAAATGCAGTGGACCGTATTCCCAGTAAATGTAATGCGGGCAGGCTTGTGCCTGCCCCAGCGGTCAACTTACAATAAACTATCGCCTCAGCATATCATTCCAGTATGCCTTGGCTGTAACCTTGACTACTTGCTGATTTTTTCAGCAGTGGAAGACTTGGCGGCCTTGTCGGATTTGGCGGCGCCTCCGGCCTTGGTCTCGGATTTCCCGTTTCCATTGCCTGTATCCGAGGCCGCGCTGCCGCTTTCGCTTTTGGCCGACTCCTTGCCGCTTTTGTCGTTGTTGTTGCCGTTTCCGTTGCTGCCGGACTTGTTCTTGTAGTCGGTTTCATAAAAGCCGCTGCCTTTGAATATAATACCGGCTCCGGCGCCTATGAGTCGATGGCACTCGGCGTCACATGTTTCGCATTTAACCTGCGGCTCCGCCGAGATACCGTGAAACAAATCAAAAACGTGGCCACATTGGGCGCATTCATAGGAATACGTCGGCATGGTAGAATCTCCTGTGAAACGCATGCAGGCGCGCAGAAGTAAATACTGTTAGAGACAGTGCATGCGCCACGCATTTGCTTGTGTTTGGAATACCAACTGTAAACGTACGGGTAGGCATACGTTTAGACGCGACAAACCAGAAAAAAGGGTGCAAGACGAGAATCATCTTGGCAGGGTAAGCACTATAGTGTAGCAGGCGCCGCACTGCTTTTCAAAACAGCGCAACCCTACCCTGACCAACTTTATAAACGCTTTTGGGGGAATGCGGCATTCCGTCAGCAAATGGCGCAAGGCGGAGCCTGCTGTCCACAACGCGCTGGCTTTGCCGTTTTTCTCGGGTGTATCGAATGCGTAAGGAATTGTAATGAATATCTGGACCCAGTTTCGCCCAGAGGACATCCCCATGGACGACATTGCTTTGGGTATGCTGTTGTTCGGGGCCATCGGCTTGGTATACTGTTTTTTCGGCTATCCCATAGTCCGGCTCATGCTCGGCATGACCGGTTTTCTGCTTGCAGGTGGGGTGGCGGCGCTCTTGGGCGCCTGGCTGAGCCAGGGCAATCCCTGGGTCACGCTGATCGCACTCTTTCTCGGGGGCATGTGCGGTGCGGCGGCGTTGTGGTTCCTGTACCGCGTGGGGCTATTCGTGCTGGGACTCAGCGCGGCGGTGCTCATCGCTTACGAAATGCTGGCGGGCAGCGAAGAAGCCTGGGCGCCTTGGGCCATTGTCGGCAGTGGCATCGCTGGCGGCTTGCTGATCCTCTACCTGCAACGCCCAATCATCACCCTGGCTACGGCGGCCATCGGGTCCTGGCTGGTCACCTACGTCGGGGCCTATTTCCTGCTCGGCGATGACTTCGCCGATGAGTTGGCCGCCTCGGAGCGTATGGAGGGCGACGCTTGGTGGGTCATGTTGGCCTGGATCGCGCTGGCGTTGCTGGGCGCGGCCTTTCAGTTCCTGATCGGCAGCAAGAAAAAACAGGCCGCGAAATAAATTCTTTCGCATTTAGGACGTCCTTTTCGATTAATCAGGTTTTACCAACCCAAACGGTGAGAATATAATGACGGAATATCCGGATTCAAATAAAGAGACACCAATACAACAGCCGGCGGTGGACACAGACTTTACGCGGGAATTTCGCCAGGTGCGCAAGAGCCTGGTGCTGATCGCCGGGGTGCTGTCACTGAGTTTTTTCGGCCTGGCCGTTGTCTATGTACAATGGATGGCGCCCACGGTTGAAGGCCTCAGCGGTCGCATCGGCGAGTTGGCCTATTTCCGCGCGCGGGAAATGCAGGAGGCGGGGGAGGTTGCGGCAGCGGTGGATTTGTATGAAGAAGCCTTGACCCGACGTTTTGACGATCCCAGGCAGCGGGGCTGGGCGCAGCGCCATTTCGGCGAGTTGCTCAATGAGCTGGAGCGCTACGAAGAAGCGACGGAGGTGCTGGAGGCCTGCGTGGCGGATTTCCCGGAGGATTTTCAGGCCTGGCGGCTGCTGGTCCATGCCTACCAGCAACTGAGCGACTACGACGCCGCAGCAGCGGTCGGGGCCGCCTGGTACCGTCTGGCGGGAGAAGTGGGCGCCAAGGAAAACCGCGGGCATGCCGCCTACCACTACGCCATGTCCCTGCTGCAACTGGGCGATGAGGACGCCGCCCTGGCGATGTTCCGCGAGGGCTATGCCCTGAACCCCCGCACGGAGAACGCCTTCCGGGCCGCGGTGTTGCATGAGCGCCGGGGTGAGTACGAGGAAGCCCGGGTGCTCTTCGCGGCCTACGTCGGGCAACGGAGCGGGCAGTATATCGACGACGCCCGCAGTCGGCTGGAGCAGCTCCGGGAACAGGGCTGAGTCCCGACATCCCCCACCGTACAGGAACCCGCCCGCCATGGCCCTCTGGAAACGCGCAATACAAGCCTTTTTTCATTGCTTCGGGTATCACCTCTACCCCAAAGACACCCGCCCCATGCTCCGGCACGACATGGAACGGGATGAAGCGTTTATAGCGCTCTACAAGCGCTGTCTGCCCTATACCATGACCAATATGGAACGCCTGTTCATGCTTCACCGGGCGGTGCAGCATGTCGCGGACCGCAAAATTCCTGGCGACTGGGTGGAATGCGGGGTCTGGCGCGGCGGCAGCGCGATGATGATGGCGTTGACCCTGAGGGCCTTGGACAAGACCGGGGAGGATTTGTACCTCTTTGACACCTACGAGGGGATGCCGGAGCCCACGCCGGAGGACCGCCGTTATGACGGTTCCGACAGCCGTGCGGATTGGGAGGCGGCGCAGCGGGACACCCACAACGACTGGTGCTTCGCTTCCCTGGAAGACGTCCGGCAGAATCTCGCGAAGACGGGGTATCCGGAGGAGCGCCTTCACTTTATCAAGGGCAAGGTCCAGGACACCCTCGAAAGCCACGCCCCGCAGCAGATTGCGCTATTGCGTCTAGATACAGACTGGTATGCCTCGACCCGCCACGAGCTCGAAATTCTTTATCACCGGCTTGCCCCCGGCGGCATCTTGATCCTGGACGACTACGGCGAGTGGGAGGGCGTACGCCAGGCGGCTGATGAATACTTCGACGCCCTCGGCCAGGCCGCCCCGCTGCTCCACCGCATCGACTGCGCCTGCTACATGGCCGTGAAGCCCTGACCCGCTGGCGCACGCCGGTTTTTGTCGGTGGTGGCCCATGGTTTATACTGGGCGTTTTCACCGCTCCGACCTGTTTACACCCCAGGTTGCCCGGCCCCTACGGGCAGCGTTCCGCTTTTTTCAACCGTTTACCAAGGATTTCACTGCGCATGCCTGCCAAGAAGAGCGGCAACGCCCACAACAAGATTGTTGTCCGGGGCGCCCGTGAACACAACCTCAAGAACCTGCACCTGGAAATCCCCCGGGACAAGCTGGTGGTGATCACCGGACTGAGCGGTTCGGGGAAATCGAGCCTGGCCTTCGACACGATCTACGCCGAAGGACAACGCCGCTATGTGGAAAGCCTCTCGGCCTATGCCCGGCAGTTCCTCGATCAGATGGACAAGCCGGATATGGACTACATCGAGGGGCTGAGCCCGGCGATCTCGATTGAGCAGAAGACCACCCACCGCAATCCGCGCTCGACGGTCGGCACCGTGACGGAAATCTACGACTACCTCCGGCTGCTCTATGCGCGGGTCGGGACGCCGCATTGCTACCAGTGCGACCGGGAGATTCAGGCGCAGACGCCGCAGTCGATTGTGGACACGATCCTCGCCTTCCCGGAAAAGACGCGTGTACAACTCCTGGCACCGTTGATCCGGCAGCGCAAAGGCACCTACCAGAAGGTGCTGGACGACGTGAAGCAGCAGGGCTTCGTCCGGGTGCGTGTGGACGGCCAATTCTATCAGGTTGATGACGATATCCAGATGGAGCGCTACGTCAAGCACGACATCGACGTCGTGGTGGACCGTATCGTGGTGAAGGAGGGCATCCGCAAGCGTCTGACGGACTCGGTGGAGACCTGCCTGCGTCTGGGTAAGGGCCTCA
>SKJD01000187.1 GCA_007116095.1 Candidatus Hydrogenedentota bacterium | reverse complement strand
TTCCGCATAGGCGCGCAAAATATACTCTGGGCGTCCCTGGGTATATTTTCGGCTGGTATAGCGCTGTCCATCCACGTGGTAAGTGAAATGGACCCGTGGCTCATAGAACAATTCCCACTGGTGATCCGTGCGCGTACTGCGTCGTTCGCGAATATTCAAACCGATGATTTCCGCCTCCACAGGCTGCATCCGGTTCAGCACCTGTTGTTGGTTGTGCGCGATGACAAACCCAGCCCCGCCGACCAACACGGGAAAAATGATGAAGATTAGAACAAAGCATCCACGCATAAAGTCCTCCATTTTTGTTGTGAATACTATAAATTATTACAAATTCTGGCCGATTTGGATTATATTTTGCAAGCCCGGCAACTTGTCCCAATCATTACGCGATGCTTCGGTCAAGGCGAAAACGGTATGTTTTCCATCCTAACCGTGTATTCGCTTCAATTTTTGGTCAGAATGGCGTGTATCCACATCGCTACGCTTGCTATACTACCGGACCTATGAACAGGCCCTTGGTATATGTCATTATCATCAACTGGAACGGGCGGGAGCACCTGGACGCCTGCTTCTCCTCCTTGCTTGCCGGTGATTACCCCAATGCGCAATTTCTTCTGTTGGACAATGCGAGCACCGACGGCTCCGTGGCGTATGTCCGGGAGCGGTTTGGTCACGATGCGCGGGTTTGCTGGCTGGCCTGTGAAGAGAATCATGGCTGGTCGGGCGGCAACAACCTGGGCATTCAAGCGGCGTTGGAGGCCGACGCTGCGTATGTGTTCCTGCTGAACAATGACATCGCAATAGCCCCGGACGCCATCAGCAAATTGGTGGAACAGGCCGAGGCAACGCCCGACTGCGCCTGTCTGGCGCCGAAGATGCTCCTCTACAATACCCCATCCGTCCTGAATTCTGTTGGGCTCTACTGCTCGCGGGTAGGGGCGGCCTGGGATCGGGGTATCGGGTGTGCTGATGGCCCGGAATGGGATGCGATCGTTCCGGTCATAGGCGTCTGTGGCGGGGCCATGTTTATACGTGCTGATGTCTTTGGACGGGTGGGCCTATTGCCGGAAGATTTTGTCATTTATCTGGATGACTTGGACCTCTGTCTGCGCATGTGGAGCTTCGGATACCGTATTTTGACCTGCCCAAAAGCCGAGGTGCGCCATAAGTTCAGCGCCAGTATGGGGCAGGAAAAACATGCCCGGAGAAAATATTTCCTCAACAACCGCAACCGGTTTCGCATAATCTTGCGCAATTTCCCCCTGCGTCATTGGCCGCAGACCCTGTTTTGGGTAGCATTGGGAGAAGTTCGGGCAGTAGGCCGGGCGTTGCTGGAAGGGGCTTACTGGAAAGCCGGTTGTCATGTGCAGGCCTGGATATCCGCCCTTGGACAATTGTCTGGGGCGCTGCGTTATCAGTGGAAGCTACAACGTCAGGGTGCGCGGTCCCTTCGTTTCTGGAAACTAATCGAACGTCGCCGGATGTTTTGTCCCCGGATTGTGCTTCCGGAATCCGGGTGGTATCCCCCACGCCCCCATACTTTCCGGACCGCTGCGGGGACCATGGAGACGGCAACGCTGCATCCCATGGCTCCCACGGCTACGCTTGAATACGCACCCGGACAGCAGTTGTGCCTGCGGCTGGTTAATTGCCTTCCTGCGCACGGAGCGTGTGTGGTGACGGTCTGGCTGGATGGCGAACAACGCGCTACCTGGAAGACGCAATCGGATGCTGTTTTCCGCACCGAATCATTGTTTGAAAGCCCCCCGGTTGAGGCGGTCCAACTGGAACTGCGTGCATGCCAATGCTTTCCTGCGGAACGCACCGGAGAGGACATGGATGTTGGGGCCTGGTTCGATTTTAATGTATCTGAAGCGCCAAACATGACAACCCAGGGCAACATGCAACACCCATGACGGTCTCCAGTAAGCGAATGTGTACACCCGATAAGTCGGCAACTTGCCCAATGAAATTTCCTGAATCATATTCAGTATGGTATAGGTGGTAATAAACAGGAACCATGTTCAGTCATAAACTCCCAGATACGCTTGTTTTTTACCTGCGCATCCTGCTGGTGCTCGTACTGGTTGTGATAGCCGGCGTGCTGGGCATGTGGCTGGGGCATTGGTCGGCGCCAGACGACTTTACGCTGGATGGTTTTCCACAATCGCCGCACCAGGCGCCTGGTAGCCGGACAGAGACCGGCGACTTGGCGGTGGCGCCGGGGCTGGATGTGCCGCTCTATTTTCATCTTGGGGTGCTGGAAGAACGCACTTGGGAAGTGTTGGAGCATGAGATTGCATTGGCCGCCGCTGCCGGGATACATCAATACATTGTACCGGTGGATGCGCCCTGGGGGCGGGACGGAAGCCTGGAGAACGCCTTGGCCTGGCTGGAGCGCATTATGGCGATTGATCCCCGGGCCGCCTTTCTCCTGCAGGTCAATCTGAACCCGCCAGCGGCCTGGCTGGAGAGCAATCCCAATGAAGCGGTTTTGCTGGAAAGCGGTCCGCGGAGTTACCCCTCACCCGCTTCTGACTGGTGGCTGCTGGGAGCGCAGGAATCGCTCACGACCACCGTGGGGCAACTTCAGAATTATGATCATCAGCACCGTATTCAGGGCGTCATCTTAACAGCCCTGGAAAATGGGCAATGGCAAATTCGTGGCGGCCATGATCGCTCGGAAGCCAATCAACGCGCCTTTCAGGCCTGGCTACAGCGCAAGTATGGCAATCCGGAAATCCTTGGCG
>SKJD01000477.1 GCA_007116095.1 Candidatus Hydrogenedentota bacterium | reverse complement strand
TGGATTGGTACGCCCGAAGCGGAAACGGTGCTGATTGATACATTCGCCAGGTTGGGAAACTATGTGGATTATGTCGGTTGGTACAGCGATCACCCTGCGTTGTATGCCTGCCATTCTTCCCCGGTGCACGCCCGGATTATCGAGGCGCTCGACAGGATGGGCGCAACCAATGCCGGTCCGATAGTGCCGCATATCATCCGTTCGCTACCTACCGATCCGGACCGTGCGCTGTTTCTTGAAACGGACACCTATGAGATGCTGGTGGGACGGGTAATACGCCGTAGTGGTCGCGGCGATGAGTTGATCGAAACGTGTCTGGCCATGCTGGGTAATCCTGATATGACCGCTTCCGCTGATTTACAAGAAGCACTGGAGACCACCTTCAATGCCTGGGCCGGTCAGCCGGAAGCGGATAACCGGGCCGCGCAAATCCTGGCATCCGTCTGCCGTGATTCGCGCTATGAGCCAGTGGTCCGGGAAGCTTATGAACGCTATCGCGCCAAGCCGAATGAAGTGCTGGATCGTGCGCTCGGGGCTGTCCGTGAGTTTAATGTATCCATGCCGCAACGTCACTGGGTGCTCTTCTACCTGGGACGCGCACTGGGTAATTTGGGCGATGCAGCATCTGTAGACACCTTGTTGGCTTCCTTGGCGCCGGAGTTAAACGAAGCCCGTTATGGCCGTCCCAACCCTGCCCACAGCAACGTTCACTTGTTGCAATTGGAAGCCACACCCTGCTGGCGTGGAGCCGCCGCCTGGGCGCTCGGGCGTATAGGCGATGAACGAGCGATACCGACCTTGTTGGAAGTGATCGCAAATCTCGACAACGCAGTCGATACCCGATACGCCGCTGCGGAAGCCTTGGGCGACATTGGCGCGCCGGAAAGTATTCCAGCGATTCAGGCGCTTGCCGCCGACTATCCCGAAGTCTCGACCCGCCGCGCCTTGCTGGAGTCGGTACAGGCCTGTGAAGTTAATCAATAGCAAAGGAAAGTATGCGATATCGTTACCTGGTTCGTTTGTTGATGCCATCAATTCTGATTATGTTGTCGGCGCCTGGCTGTGGAAATGGCGCACAGGAGCAGCGGATTTATACCGAGCGTACCTACATACAGTTACAGGATACCGAACAGCCAGATGCCGAGGCGTCGGATGCAATCATGGTGCAGCCCAATATGACCGGGGCCAATTGATATGCAATGCGTCAAAGGATACCTCTCTGGCGTCGTGCATTGGTTGGCGTCGTTGCGTCTGGCGGTTTGGGCTATTTTGCTGTTTATGCTGGTCGTCTTTTTCGGGACGCTGTATCAGGTCGAGCACGGACTGCATGCCGCACAGCAGGACTTCTATTACGCATGGCTGACCCCGCCCATCAGTCAGTGGCATACGCCATCTGATCCAGGTGTTTTTTCACGACTGCTGGCGTTTTTGCCCCTGCCGCTTCCTGGTGGTATGACGCTACTTTGGGTGTTGTCCATCAACCTGTTGCTGAGCATGGTGTTAAAATTTCGTTATGGTTGGCGAAACATTGGAAGTGTGCTGACCCATGCGGGCTTGCTGCTATTGCTTGCCGGAGGGTGGGTAACGCATATCACCGCCGAAGAAGGCTATCTCACGCTACAGGAAGGTGAATCATCCAATGTGGCGGCGTCCTATACCCAATGGGAGATTGCTCTGTGGGAAGGAGAGCAGATTGAACGGGAGGTGTACGCCTTCCCCGCCAACGATCTGAAGGCGGGGGATCAGCTTTACTTCGAGCAGGTGGACCTGCACCTGGAAGTGCAAACCTACCACCGCAATGCCGAGGCTTTTATCGATCCGGACGCTGCGCGGGATACCTTCAATGTGGCGGGCATCACCCGGCTTGCAGCCGCGCCGTTGGGGAAAAACCCGGAGGCATACCTGCCCGGTGTTGTGCTCAGGGCCCGCATGGGCGATGGGGGGGCGGAAGGGCTTATTTTGTATGCGGGAGACCCATCCCCGGTGATGTTGGTGGTGGACGATGCGCCCTGGTTTTTGGAGCTGCGCAGGCGGCGCATTCCGCTTCCTTTACAGGTGCAGTTGCATGAATTTCGGGCCGAATTTGAGCCGAACACCACCATCCCCCGCAGTTTCTCCAGTCGCATTAATGTGACCGCCCCCGGCATAGACCGGGAAGTCGTTGTGGAAATGAATCGTCCTTTTCGTCATGCGGGCTTTACCTTCTTCCAATCTTCATACGGCGAAGCCGATGACGGCAGCGATATGTCCACGTTTACTGTAGTGCTGAATCAATGGATGTTAGCGCCCTATGTTGCCACAGGCGTGACGGTTTTCGGGCTTATCGTCCACTTCATGGTGCAAATGCTTCGACCGCGGCGCGAATTACGGAGGGAAGGCACGTGAAGTATTCAATGCACTACCTTGTTGTTCTGCTGGCCGGCAGCCTGTTTTCCTTGGCATCATTTGCGGACTATGCCACTGCGGAAGAGGCCACGGATATACGGTCAAAGCAAACACTGGACCTGGAGGTATTTCGACGTATACCCGTGTTGCGCGATGGACGCAAAATGCCCATGGATACCTTTGCGCGGCAGCAGCTTTTACAGTTCAGTGGCCGTAAAAGTATTGCCGGGAAGTCGGCGGTTGACTGGTTTGCCCGTGTGCTCTTTGCCCCGGAAAGCGTCCGGGATATGCCGGTATTTTTGCTGGACAACCCGGAGTCCGCCCAGGCCCTGGGATTCGAAGCGGATAATCGCGCGCGCTACAGCATTGCGGAACTCGAAACGGATTTTGAACGCTTGGAGCATATTGTACGTACTGCCTATGAGATGGAGGGGGATGATTATTCACCGGTAGAGGACTCCCTGATACGGCTCTACCTCAACCTTATCGAGTACATTGAACTGACTCAGGCGTTCAGCTTTGCCCAGGTGGGCGATCCTTTTGTGGTGGAACATGCAACGTTGCGGGAACAGCTTCATCTGCCGGAAGACAGCACTGATTTCAGCTTTCTGGAGATTCACCGGCATGGAGCCGGGCTGCGTCCGCTGATGCAACAGCTAACCGATACTCCCCAGGCCGCATGGACCGCGCTGGACTGGGAAGTCGCCCGTCTTTCGATGGCGCTGTATGATTGGGCGCATCATTACGAAGACCTCAACTTTGCGATGATACCACTTGTGGAAGCGGGGGAGGAGCGCTGGGTGTCGGCTTGGAAGGCAATCGCACAGCATATGCAGCGGCCAGGCGTCAGCGCAGCGGTCAACGATTTGCACAGTCTGGCCCTTGCCTATGATCAAGGCGATCAGCAGGCCTTCGACGAGGCATCCGAAGCGTTCATTCAGTTCATTCATACACAACTCCCCGAAGATCGAGAACTCCAATGGACCAATCTCGAAGTTGCGCTTAACAAGCTTAACCCCTTCTTCTGCTCCAAGCTGCTCTATACATTCGCTTTTCTGGTTGCGATAGCTTCACTGCTTACGCGTGCTGAGTTCCGAGAACCGGGACGTTTATCACTGACTTTGCGCTGGGTGGCTGTTGGCTTCTGTGTGGCGGCGCTCATACCGCACAGCACCGGGATCATCATGCGCATACTCATCATGGGACGTCCCCCCGCAACCAACCTCTACGCTACTTTCTTGTTTGTGGCCTGGGTGGGCGCCATTCTTGGGTTGCTGGTCGAGTCCAGGCAGCGCATGGCCCTGGGCGTGCTGTCTGCTGCTATCTGCGGACTTTCCCTGTTGTTGGTGGCGAATTATTTCGCCTACGATGGCGACACCATGGGCAAGGTGGTAGCCGTGCTCAGCTCGAATTTCTGGCTCAGTGTCCATGTATTGACGATTACCATGGGATATGCGGGCTGTGTACTGGCCGGGCTGATTGGTCATGTGTATTTAATGACAGGTTGTTTTGCGCCACGGAACAATACGCTGCTTGATGCGCTGAAGCGTGCCCTGTATGGGGTGCTGGGCTTTGGACTCATCTTTACCTTTCTGGGGACAATGCTCGGCGGGGTCTGGGCGGATCAGTCCTGGGGACGTTTCTGGGGCTGGGACCCAAAGGAAAACGGGGCGCTGCTCATTGTGTTGTGGTGCGCCGGGCTTTTCCACGCGAAAATTGCACGCATGATTGGCGATGTCGGTATGGCGGCCGGAAGCGCTTTGGGCATAATCATTATCATGTTCGCCTGGCTTGGCGTAAATCTCTTGGGCGTTGGCCTGCACAGCTACGGCTTTACCTCTGGCCTTGCCTGGGGGCTGTACCTTTATATTGCCCTGCAAGTGGTATTGCTTGCGTTTATCACGCCCATAGCCCGGTATCGTTTGAAAAGTTGACTCGGGGCGGGAATTGGGCATTGTCTTTGCGTACGTACCGATAAAGTTTTTGATCACTACCCATACCGCGAAGCGATGATACGTCCAGGGGGAATAACATCATGTGTGTCTTCAGTACTCCTTATATTCAGAAAACAACCTGTCTACATCAAAAACTTATCAATCAGCAGAATCAAAAATCACTGGCTTGGGGCGTTCTGTCACAGCGCGGTATCTTTTGCCTCTTGTGTTTTTGGCTGGTCGGCTTGTCCGCTATAGCCAATGCCGTCCCTGAGAATCTGGCGCCGCTGGCGTCCATCACAGCCAATTCCGAGTTCAACGCCGATTATGTGGCCCAGAACGTGGCCAACGGCGTGATTCCCGCCGCCGAGAGTCGGGATGATGTGGGTAAGGCCTGGGCCGTAAATGGGGCGACGCACTTGGAGGGCGCCACGTTAACCTTTACCTGGGATACGCCACAGCAGATCGCCGAATTGGTCTTTTATGGCCGCACCAGTTTTACGCGCAATGATAGTTGGCGGCGTTGCACGGTGTTTGTGGCGGAACAGGATGCGCCTGTCGCTACGCAACAGTTGCGATACGGCCATGGCGCCCAACGCATTCCCCTGGACCAAGTTGTGCAGACAAAAGAACTGCGCATTGAATTTGAAGGCTCGTACGGGGGACCAAATCCGGGCGCTTCGGAAATCCAGGTATACGCGGAATCGCCCCCGGATGAATTGCTGGGCGATGATTCGGAAATTATTTTTCCGATAGCCGTTTCCGACGCGTTGACCCAATACGTTTACGACGGCGCCCTGGACTTCGATGAAATGATCGTGGTGCAGCGTCAGGCTGTTCAACCGAGTCATGTATATTCCTATCACCAAGAAGGCCTTTCGCCCGGCGGCGGTATATATCGTGTACGCATAACGCCGGATGGACCGGAAAAAGAGCTGCTCCTGGACGCCACTGAGGGGGTGATATTGGACATTGATTTGTCCTATGACGGGCAGGAAATTCTCTTTAGCTGGAAGCAGGACATGGAGGACTACTTCCAGATTTTCCGGATGGATATTGCAGGCTCATCCCTTTTGCAAGTTACCGACCATGCGTCCAACAACTTCAATGCCGCCTGGTTGCCAGACGGTGGCATTGTGTTTCTCTCCGACCGTAAGCCGGCCTATGCCTACTGCTGGATTACTTCCACGCCAATCCTGTACCGATCAGACGCCGACGGCGGTAATCTGGTGCGCTTGTCCGCCAACTACCTGAACGACTTTACGCCTTCGGTCATGCCGGATGGGCGTATTCTGTACAGTCGTTGGGAGTATGTGGATCGTCCAGCCATCCCGATTCAAAGTTTGTGGGCAATCCGACCGGACGGCACGGGCCTTGAGGGTGTATTCGGCAACCGGATATTAAGCCCGGCGACGTTTATGGAAGCCCAGGTCGTTCCCGGCACGAACAAAATTTTGTGCGTGTTGACCGCCCACAATGGTCCTTGTCGGGGCGGTCTGGGCGTCATAGACCCACGTATTGGCGGCAATGCCCAGGAAGCCATAACCAACTTGACGCCGGATGTCAGCATTGGAAAGGTCGATGAGGGTGATGGGAATCAGATTCATGGTCCCTATGAAAGCCCTTTCCCGCTGGATGCGGAATACTTCCTTTGCTCCCATGATGGCGACTTGGAATTGCGGGATTTCGCCATGACCGGTCGCGCTGTTCTCCTGGAGGCCGAAGGCGCGTTGGGCTGGTTCCAGGCGCGACCATTGCGCGGGCGGGAATGGACGACCAGCCTGCCTTCAATGCTTACCCTCGACCATGTCAGTGATGGCATGGACAATATGACCGCCGAAGGCCGCACGGGCTGGGCGGACATTTTCATGCAAGATGTCTATGTTGGGCTGGAACCGGATATCGAACGCGGAAGTATCACGGAGATTGCCGTGGTTCAGGAGATTGAAAAGAGCTTTTGGGCGCATGTAGATAGCAGGGCATTCGGGTTTCAGTTTCCGGTGGTCTCCAGTGGCGCTACCTATGCGCCCAAACGGCATTGGGGATTCGCCCGGGTGGAAGAAGACGGCTCCGCTTATTTCAAGGTTCCTTCCGGGGTGCCGATATATTTCATGGCAATCGATCAGGAAGGTCGTGCGCAACAACGGATGCGGACCTTCACGCACTTGATGCCGGGTGAACAACAGAGTTGTGTGGGCTGCCATGCCGACCGAAACTATGCGTCGCCTCCAGTGGCGACTGTGCGTCCCATAGCCGGAGAGCGTGAACCGGAAATGTTGCGCAACCCGGATTGGGGCGTACGCGGTTTCAGCTATCCCCATATCGTCCAGCCGGTATTGGATCGTCATTGTATCTCTTGTCACAATGCCCATGAAGCGCCGCTAGGCATTGACCTCAGCGGCGACCATACGGACTTTTTCTCGGTGTCCTACGATGAGCTGGTGCGGCGGGGGACCGGGGCGGAAAACTGGGAGATTGGTGGATTCCCGCCTGCCTTGATGGGCGAAAGTCCGTACACAAGCTGGATTCCGACCTACAATGGCATGGAATCGAATATCCTGAATATAACGCCAGGGGCCTGGGGATCGCCGGCCAGTCACTTGGCGGACTTGATTCTTTCTGGGCATCCAGATGAAGCGGGCGAGCCCCGGATTGGAATGGCGCCCGAAGAAATGCGCCGCATCTTCAGTTGGATCGACCTCAATGTGCCGTATTACGGAACCCCGGAATCGAGCAACCCTGAGCTGCCGGGCCTACGCCGCATGTATCCGGATACGCTGGATGATGTATTACAGCACGTAGCAGCAAGGCGTTGTGTTTCCTGTCACGATACTGGCGGTATTCCGAGGGAATTCTTTACGCGGATCAGCAAGCCGGAATTGAACAATTTCCTACTGGCGCCCCTGGCGGATGACGCCGGCGGTACGGCGCAGTGCGCCACGGTGGTCTTCGAGGATGTCACTGATCCGGACTACCTGGCTATCCTGGAGGCATTTGAGCCTGTAGCGGCGTTGATGGCCAGCTCGCCTCGCGAGGACATGGTTTCGCTGGATGATCTGGAGGTGCTGGATGCACGGGCAATCCTGACATCCCTATCAGGTGAAGGTTGATACAATGGGGTTCTCTCGCTGGGCGTAAAGCGATTTGTGTAAGAATCAGATTTTGAAATATAAATCGGAGTCTGCATTGGAGTATACCCAAGCCAAAGTTTTTTTCTGAAGGGTAATATGCTAGGCTATGATTATCGGTGGTATGCACGGGGAAACTGCATTGTGAATACACCGTTGTAAGCAAATTCAATTAAAAATCCATTATGGTGGGGGAAACCATGAAAATCCTGGCGAAGCTCATTCTGCTTTCCGTGACTACTGTTGCCGTATTTGCCCAAGCGGAGATGGCGGATTGGCAGGCTGCGCTAGAGATCGCGCAAAGCTCCGGTCATCATACTGTTTTACCGGAGGAAGATGCTGCCGGGGCGGTAGATGGCGTACTGCGTAGTACGTTCGGCTTTCATACGGGGGAAGATGAAAATCCATTCTGGCAGGTTGATTTGGGAGACCGCTATGCCCTGGGGCAGGTGGCGCTTCACATCGCACATCTGCCAGAGCGCGCCGCGGGCTTCGGATTGTTACTGTCCGATGATGGCTATGTCTGGAATGAAGTCTACCGGCACGATGACACTTCGCCAACAGGCGCTTCTCCCGGTGCGCCCTTCATCGTGCATCTGGAGGGTGTGTCAGGCCGTTTTGTCCGAATTCAAGTGCCTGGTATTGGCCATCTCCATCTGGACGAAGTCCAGGTCTTTGCTGAAGATGGAGACAGCAACCTGGCTTTGGGGAAGCCTGCGACACAAAGCAGTGTCAGCCCATGGTCGACAAGATCAATCGAGATCAGCAGCGAAGCGCTCAGCGACCTGGACTATGCGCGCAGGGTATTGGAGCCGATGCTTCGTGATCTAGGGGCCATGCGTTCAGAGCTCGAAGAAGAACTGGATGTGTTGCTGGAGTCCAATGTATCTGTTGATGATCCTCGTTGGGCGTCCTTGTATACCTACGCGGTCACGCTGCATAAGCGGTTACAACGCGCCCGTGCGGGGATGGAACGCTTCGACCCCGAAGCCATGCGGCTGGCCATGACCGACTTGGCTTCGACCTACCCGGAACATTTTGATAATTACCAGGAATCGCTGGAAGTATTGTCTGCGTTTGAAGCGCAGCTCACCGACGTAGAAGAAGGACTTGCTGACGGGAGAGAATCCGCATTGACAGAGGCGGAAGCTATACTGGCATTCCAGCGCAATGTCCTGCTGGCTAATCCATTATTGGATTTCGATCATATTCTTCTGCTGCAACGTGGCCTGCCGAATGTAGCCGACGGACGGACTGCCATGGGGCCAAATATCGGTTTGCCCGCCAACTGGCAAGCGGGTGTCGCGTTGCCCCGACGCGATCGTTGGGAAGACAGTCTGGTTGTATTGTCTGATCTGCGGGGTGAGCCGCAGTTGGAAACCATGTTTACACCCGATGATAGGCGCACGATCTCCGAACCAGTATTGGACTTTGACGCTGAGCGGATTCTGTTTACCATGGAAGGAGCAAATGAACCCAGCTGGCGAATTCATGAAATTTCGGTAGACGGCACGGGACTGCAACAGGTGACGCCGGATGATGGCGCTGATGTGGGCCATTTTGATCCATGCTATCTGGCGGATGGGGATATTCTGTTTACATCCTCTGCGGGTTTTCTGGGGCTACCCTGTGTTTTTGGCGGCGATCCGATGGTGAGTATGTATCGTATGGACCGGGACCTTGGCAGCATTCGCCAATTGACCTTCGAACAGGACAGCAACTGGAGTCCGACGCTCATGGCCAATGGGCGGGTGCTATACCAACGTTGGGAATACAGTGATCTCCCGCATTCCAATTCGCGCCTCCTGTTTCACATGAATCCGGACGGCACCGACCAACGGGAATACTATGGTAGCGGCTCCTACTTTCCCGCTTCCTTTTTCTACGCCAGGCCCGTGCCGGACCATCCCCGGAAAGTCATCGGGGTAGCCACGGGACATCATGGCACTCATCGCAGTGGCCGTCTCTTGCTGTTGGATCCGGGGCGGGGACGCCACGAAGCACAAGGCGTGGTCCAAGAAATTCCCGGTTATGGCAAGACCGTCGAGCCCATTGTGCGGGACCGCCTGGCCGATGGGGTATGGCCCCAGTTCCTGCATCCCTATCCCCTCAGCAGCAAGTATCATCTTGTAACCGCCAAGCCGGCTCCGGATGCTTTATGGGGCATTTACCTAGTCGATATCTTTGACAACATGGTCCTGCTTAAGGAGCTTGAAGGCCAGGCCCTCCTGTGGCCAATACCCATGCAAGAGACGCCCCGACCGCCGCTCATATCCGAGCGGGTCGACCTCGATCAATCTGAGGGGCATATGCTCGTGACGGATGTATACGAAGGCGATGGCTTGGCCGGCATTCCCCGGGGGACCGTTGCCGCTTTGCGGATTTTTGAGTACTACTTCAGTTACCGTGGTACCGGTGGCCTAACAGGCAGCATAGGCATAGACGGTCCCTGGGATATTAAGCGCTTGCTGGGCACGGCGCCGGTGGAGTCGGATGGCTCCGCGTATTTTAGCGTGCCCGCCAACACGCCGATTTCCATTCAGGCGCTGGACGAACAGGGACAGGCGTTGCAACTGATGCGGAGTTGGACGGTTGTGCAGCCAGGCGAAAATGCTTCGTGCATTGGTTGCCATGAGTCTCAGAACCAGTCACCACCAGTAACGGTTCCCGCCGCCATGCGTCGCGAGCCTTCCGAGCTGCAAACGACTCGGGAGGCGCCAGCACGGGGCTTCAGTTATGTGCGTGACGTGCAGCCGGTACTGGACCGCCACTGTGTCGGTTGTCATGACGGTAGTCTTGAAGTGACCGGTTGGGATATTCCCTATCTGAAAGGTGATCGCTGGGCAATGGACTGGCACTCGGATATCAGCGGCAGTGCGCATGCTCATATGTTGGAAGATGGAGAAGGGTTTACGGAATCGTATGCGCAGTTGCATCGCTATCTGCGCAGACCCGGGATTGAAAGCGACCTCCGCATGCTCTCGCCGATGGACTTTCATTTCA
>SKJD01000235.1 GCA_007116095.1 Candidatus Hydrogenedentota bacterium | reverse complement strand
ATCGCCAACCAGTTGGAGATGAAGCAGCATCTGGACACCCGGGAAGCGGATAAGCTGGCGCAGAAGGAGCGGGAAGCCATTAAGCGCGAGGCGGAGTCACGCATCGGCATGTTTCTGGAGGTGTTGGAAATCGATCCGGAGGATCCCGTCGCCACGATGGGCCTGGGCAATGCCTACATCCAACTCGAGCGCTATGAAGACGCCATTCCCTACCTCGAACAAGCAACCCGCGTGAAGAAGGATTTCTCGGCGGCATTTTTAAGCCTGGGCAAGTGCCACGAATTTCTCGGGCATACGGATGCGGCCATCGCGGTATATACGGAAGGCATTGTCGTGGCGGGACGCAAAGGCGATCTGATGCCATTGCGTGAGATGGAGCGCCGGCTCAAGGCCTTGCAGCAACAGCCCGACACGATTGGCCATACCACGGCCTGATCTAAATTCAGCTTACCGCAGTTTGCCCCGGTGAAGTAGGGGAGTCGCAAGGAAAACCGGCACGGCCAGCAAAGTCTTCAACGCAGCGCCCACCCCCGCCAGGATCGCATCGACACAGTTCTGTATGGTATCCGTGACGCGCATAGTCGCTATCTCCGTCGCCTGCCATCCGGGGTCACATTACCTGTATTATCACCCTTTGGCGCCCAAAACATTCCTGAGTCATGGCGTATATAAACAATACCCCATCTTCAGAAAACTTGTTACAAATATATAAATACGGAAAAGTCGAAAAAAGTTCCAATCCCGGAATCACCGTATCGGCGTTCCTGGAATAGAAATTATAATCCGTCTTGTTAGGTGCATGTAACCGATAAGTAGCGTCGATAAACCCGGCTTCACCGCCTCCCGTACCCTATACCTTAATGGACGCCCCAATCGGGAGTTTATTCAACTTGTCAACGTCAGCCATCGTGGTTACCAACCCCAAAGGAGATCCAATCCATGAAGCGTTTTGCGCCATTACTTGTCGCAACAACTATTTTGGCAGCAAGTGCCCTGCCTCTAGCTCAGGCTGCCGAGTACGAAGTGGACCCCCTGCACTCCAGCATCATTTTCAGCGTGACCCACATGAATGCGGGCAATGTCTACGGGGCCTTTACGGAGTTTGAAGGCGACTTCAGCTACGACCCGGAAAACAGCGCCGAAAACGCCATCCACATGACGGTGAACACGGCCAGCGTCAACACCTTCGTGGAAGCCCGGGATGATCACCTGCGCAACGACGATTTCTTTAACGCGCCCGAGTTTCCGGCCATGTCCTTCACCAGCACCGGCTGGGAACCGGTGGAAGGCGCGTCGGGGGTGTATGAGGTCAGCGGGGATTTCACGTTGCTGGAAGTCACCAAGCCGATTACCGCCAAGGCCACGGTCATCGGCCAGAACACCCACCGGGACGGCACGCCCATGATGGGCCTGGAGTTCACCTTCGTGGTGAAACGCAGTGATTTTGGGATGGACTTTTCCCTGGAGAACCTCTCCGACGAAATCCCGGTCGTGGTGGCGGTTGAAGGCATTGCGAAAGCAACGGTAGAATAGGCGCTCGAACAGCGATGGGTCGCTTCGGCAATCGAACTGCCCATCGCGCCAGCCCAAGAATTGAATACCCTGAAGTGAGGACGACCTCACCGCTCGACGCATCGGGGACGGCCCCAAAGCGCGAACGGTGAGGTCTTTATTTTGGGGTGTAGTTCTGATATTACCGCCAGGTCCATACATTATCGGGCATTTTTGAATCGTTTTTCCCATTTAGTGGAGCGAGAAAGACTTTTGGTGTAAAAAATCTGTGATTTTTTCAATAAAACACCTGAGAATACCCACATCGTCATTCCTGCGAAGGCAGGAATCTAGTATTGCGTGAAAACATAACAATACAGCAATTAAGCAACATGTTGTGGCGCATGGTCGCAAGGCCTGGTAACGGTATCCCATGTGAAATCAACGAACTGGTTCCCTGCCTTCGCAGGGATGACGTGGGTGGGAAACCCCACCCACGCGGGCGAACACAAGGTTCGCCCCTACGCTTCGTTGTTAATTGACAAGATCGGTAATATCAGAACTACACCGTTTTTTTGTTATGAGTTACTGGATCATATTACTTATTGCCGGTTGTTTCGAAGTCGCCTGGGTCTTGTGCATCCGGCTGAGCGCCGGGTGGAGCAAGTTGTTGCCGGCTTTGGGCACGCTGGTGTTTCTGGGTTGCAGCATGATCTTGCTCGGCGTGGCCACCAAACACATCCCCATCGGCACGGCCTACGCCGTCTGGACCGGCATCGGCATAATAGGCGCCTTCTGTTTCGGCATCTGGCTCTACCAAGAGCCCTTCACATTAATACGCATGCTCTGTGTCCTGATGATCTTCGGCGGAATTGTCGGCCTCTACCTGTTTCGATAGCAAACCCCTCCACCTCAGGGAGCTGCCTGAAACTCGATCACCCGCAGGGCGCTGCGATCGGAGTCTGGGTCGTCGGGGTATTCCTGCAGGTACACCGCGATGACGTCATCGCCACGATTGCGGTCCAGTTGCGGTTGGCCGGTGAAGGCCTGGGGCATGCGGTACAACTCGCGCCAATTCTCCCAATCCGCGGCGGCGTCGGCCCCCAGAATGATCAGGTCCCGGTCCGGATGGTATTGATCGCCCGTGGTGACCAGATAAAGGTTATCGTGCCGGTCGGCGAAAAGCTGCGGCCGGGTCCCCATGTGGTCCAACTGGATGCGATGCCAGGCGCCGTCCAGGTCCCGCCAGTAATGCATGTACTTCGCACGCTCCCGGGTCATGGCCCAATTGAGTTGCGAAGGAACCTCATCGGGCAGGTGGAAATTCATGACATGCACCCGCCCCTGGCTGTCGGTCACCTGGGTGGTTGAATTCATCAGGCCGCGATACATGTCGACGCGCTGAAAACGAAGCCCCGGCGTCTCCAGTCCGAGCGCATCCGCGCCGCGTTCGCCCACCCGATCCCCCGCGCCATTCCACCAGGTGGCGCCTTCGTCGTCGCTGTAAGCATAGTACATATCATGGTTCGTCATGGGGGCCGGGGTTTCGCGCCAGACCCAGCTCATGTGCAGACGTCCGTTCGCATCGTAGGCAATCCCGTGCAGGTAGGCGCAGCGGGAATCGCTGCCGCCATACATGCCCATGCCGGAAATCACCCGCTCCGATACCGACCACCCGGCCTCCGGTTGGTACGTGGCCATGTACCAATGTCCGCCGCCGCTCCCGCCGACCCGATACATGAATTGCAGGCCGCCATCGTTCATGGGGATAAAACGGGGGTACGTCACGCCGGTGACCGTGTTTCCCGCCTGTAATTCATCCACGACCGGCCCGAACAAAGCGGCCTCCCAATCCTGCGCCTCAGGGTCATTCGCCACACCGGCGTCGGTGCTCCGGTAACGTAGGTTGTGTCCGTGGTGATCGAAGGCCAGGTGAATGACGCCGTCCCCACTGATGCCCAACACACTCACATTGTGGGTGTCATCGCTCTCAATATGGTAGTCCTCAAAGCGAATGGGGTCCCACAACCCGTCGGGCAGGGCCCTTCGGGCTACACAAAGACGTCGTTCCGCGTCCCACCAGGTGGTGTATTGCCAACCGTTATAACTCGCCAGGGCATACTGCTGGAAAGCCATGCCATTCACCGTGGTGTTCCAGATAGCGTCCGGCAGGTGCAACGCCTCGGCATCCACGACTGTTGAACGCAACAGCTCCACCGAAGCCGGGGTGTCGGCGTGGGAAGTCGGGATGAAGATACAGCATGCCAGAAGGACAAATGATCTGCTAAAAAACAATTTCATGCGCAATGATCCTTTCATTCGAATACGATTTCATATGAGTGTAGATAATGCCGATCATGTAATTGCATTAGATGACTCCGCAACATTTTCTACTTTGGTGTAAGCACGTGGGATTTATTGTCGGTCATCCAAGCACCTGTGAAATGTATCAAGCACTACTGCGCCAACAGGTTATCCCCTTGCGTCTCTGCGCCTCTGCGTCTTTGCGTTTAAATATAGGATTAAGCGCTACTGGCGCTCATTCAGGGAGTCATTCCTGGGGAACAACTAGCTTGCAACGGGTCCCGTACCCCACACGCCGCAAAGGCGTTGGCGCGTTCGACACAAGTGGGGCATTCACCGCAAGGTTTGGATTCACCCCGGTAGCAGCTCCAGGTATGGGCGAAATCGACGCCGAGCGCCTGGCCGCGCTGGACAATGTCCGCTTTGCTCCAGTCCACAAAGGGCGCGTGGATTTGTACCGGTTCCTTGCGGTTGAGCGCGAGCACAGCGTTGATGCGCTGTAAAAATTCGCGGGTGCAGTCCCAGTACCCATATTCGTCCTGGGCCTGGGCGCCGTAGTAGACCTGGAATGTGTCCTGGGCTTCGGCGAAGGCGGCAGCGATGGAAAGCAGCATCATGTTGCGGTTGGGGACATAGGTCGGGGGCTGGTTGCGGGCGGCTTCCGGTATACTGTCCAGATCGGGCACCGCCGCCGCGCCGGCAATCAACGTGGAACCCGGCTGTAGCATCGCCCCAAGCACCCACAGGTCAATCTCATGAAACTGCGCCCGGGCGGCATCTGCTTGATAGCGGGCCGCATCCAATTCCCGCGCATGCCGTTGGCCATAATGAATCCCCAGGGCATGGATCAGAGTTTTGGTCCCCGCTTCCCGACGGAGATGATGCAGCAGCACAGAAGAATCCAAGCCGCCGCTCAACAGCACTACGATTCCATTTTCGGTAGTATCAGACATAACACCAATATCCTGAAAGACCGAACGGCCACCGGGATTTCCCCGATGGCCGATCTGCTTACGTTGTTATTTTACGGTTCCAGTGCAAAGACATAGGCTTGGTGGGCCAGGTTGTCCGCCGGACTGACGACCGGCGTCTCCACCTGCAAGGTCACGCCGTCTTGGGCAAAAGAAACATCGGCGTCCAGGCCCAACAAGGTGACCGAACCCACTTCTACGTCCTCGGGCAAGGTAATCTCAAACCCTTCACCCGGCCATTCCAGGCTGATGGCATAAGCCATGTCGCCCTTCCGGGTGAAGCGCAGGCCTTCCTGTGCAGGGAAGTTCCCGGCGGTCGTGCCGTAGATGGCGTCGCCGTTAATCTCCAGCCAGGCCCCAATATCGAGCAGCAGGTGCTCCATGATCGTTGGGATGCGGCCGTCGGCCTTTGGGCCGATGTCCAGCAGCAAATTGCCGCCCCGGCTCACGGTGTCCACCAGCAAATGCACCAGCTCCGTGGCGCTGCGGTAGTCGTCAATGTGCTCGTTGCGGTTGTACCCGAAGGACATGCCCATACCCTGGCACTCTTCCCAGCGATTTTCTTCGATGAGCTTGCCTTCCGGGATATGCCCGTATTCCGGCGTGGCAAAGCCGCCATGGATATTGCGGGTTTCGCTGCCCCAGCGGTCATTGATCACAACATCTTCCGGCGCGGAGGACTCATTGAAGAGCCAGGCCAGGAATTCTTCGCTGCGCCAGGTGCTGCTGGGATGTTCCCATTCCCCATCCGGCCAGACGATATCGGGTTCATAGCGTTCGACCAGGTCCTTGAGCTGCGGTAGCATGTGCTGATCCACATAGCGACCGATATCGCTTCGATACAGCGGGTGGAACCACTCGTACAACGAATAATAAAAGCCCATCCGCAGCCCGCGATTGCGCACAGCCTCGATAAGTTCGCCGCAAAGGTCCCTGTGCGGTCCGATGTCCACGCTGTTCCAGTTCCAGCTCTCGGCGCTTGGCCACAGGGCGAAGCCTTCGTGGTGCTTGGAGGTCAATACAACATACTTGGCGCCGGAACGATCGAAGATGTCCGCCCAGTGATCCGGATCGAACATGTCTGTCTTCCACATGGAAGCGAAACTCTGGTATTGGAAGTCCTCGCCATAGGTATCCACATGGAACTGCCAGGTCTGGCTGTCTTTGTTCTCCATGTCATACCAATACCATTCTGAATAACGGTCTTTGGGTCCCCAAGCGGGCACCGCATAGACGCCCCAATGGATAAAAATCCCGAACTTGGCATCCTCAAACCACTGGGGGTTCTCCCGCTGGTCTAGCGATTCCCAATTGGGTTCATAGGCCCCGAGCGACGCGCTTGATATAAGCATGCCCAACAAAAAATTCATCCGATAGTCCTCCCTGATGTTTCGGCATGGGGAGTCAATCGAACCCCACACCGGCTACGCCATAAGGAGGTTATTGTGGCATACAGGACTGGGATTTACCACTATTTACCTGAGGCTTAGAGCAAATGCAGGCAAGCGGTGGCAAAGCTCAGCACCAGAAAGAAGCCGCACATGTCGGTGACCGTGGTCAGGAT
Organism: Candidatus Hydrogenedentota bacterium; assembly: GCA_007116095.1. Taxonomy (GTDB): domain Bacteria; phylum Hydrogenedentota; class Hydrogenedentia; order Hydrogenedentales; family SCBR16-9; genus SCBR16-9. The sequence goes on along the minus strand of SKJD01000235.1, from coordinate 4,121 downwards.
GGGGCCAGAGGCCAGGGCCGGGTCCAGGTCCATGCGGCGTAGCACCAGGGGCAAGAGCCCCCCGAGCAGCACCGAGACCAGGGTGTTGAGCATCATGGCCGACCCGGCGACCAGGCCCAGCACCATGTTGCCCTGCCATATCCAGGCGGCGCCGCAGATGAGAAGCCCCAACACCAAGCCGTTTATCAACCCTACCACCGCCTCTTTCATCGCCACATAGAGCATGTCAATGGGCTTGATGACCCCCAGCGCCAGCTCGCGCATACTCACCGCGGCGGCCTGGAAACCGGCATTGCCGGACATGTCGGAGATGATGGGCAGGAAGACCGCCAGCGCAATGACGGCGGCGAGGGTATCCTGGTAAACGGCGATCACACTAGCCGCGACAATATTCAACCCGATGTTCGCGCTGAGCCAGGACAAGCGCCGACGCACTCGAATCGTCAGGGGCATGCTCCGGAGCTCTTCCCCACCGATGATCCCCTGACTCTTCATATAGTCACTCTGGATCCTGTCACCCAAAGCCTCGATCACATCATCGCGTCCCACGACCCCTATCAGGCGGTCCTGATCATCTATAACCGGCAGTCCCAGATAGTTGTGTTCCTGGAAGTACTCCCATAAGGTATCCAGCGTCGTCAAGTCCGGAACGGCAAAGGGCTGTTTGTGCATAATGTTCTCAATGGGCTCAGAACTCGGCGTCAGGAGTAAATCCCGCAGGGTCAGCACCCCGACCAATTCTCCGTCGGCATCCACGACATAGGTGTACTGGATGTTGTACTCATGCTCATCGTCGGCTTTGTCCCGCAAATCCGTCACCACCTGGCCGGTGCTGTAGTGACTTGGGTAGGCAATGTAGAGGGGACTCATCAGCCCACCGGCCACTGTGGGATCGTAGAGACTTAACCGGCGGGTTTCCTGCGCCAATTTTTCCGGCATGGCATCGAGGATTTCCTCGGCATGCTCCGACTCCACCTTCTGCAGCAGGTCCACCGCGTCGTCCGAGGGCATCTCTTCCAGAATATGCGCTGCATCTTCCGGGGATAGGTTGTTCAGGATGGTGGCGGCCTGGGTCTCCGACAAATCCACGAAAATGTCGGCCACTTCTTCTGGCGGCAAGGCATTCACCAGCAAGCGCTGCTGGTTGGCATTCAGGCGCGACAGCGCCCGACCGCTCTCACGGGATCCCATGAGCTCGGTCTCCAGCACCAACTGATCGGTATCCCCTTGCTCGACCAATTCTTCCAGGCGCTTCCAGGGAGAGGAATCCGTTTCACTTGATTGCATAGGTTCGCTTTCTGCGTTGGAGATGCTTGGTGCAGATGTCGAAAATCTCAGGACACTACGTTGCGGATGGCGGCAACGGTGTCCAGCAAGGCCGGCACACTGTCCAGGCGTATGGAGTTCGGGCCGTCGCAGCGGGCGGCATCCGGCTCCGGGTAGACCTCGGTGAAAAGGCCATCGACGCCATAGGCAATTGCTGCACGGGCGAGGGGCAGGACATAGGCGCGGTTCCCCGAGGAAGCGCCGCCGCTGGAAGGTATCTGCACAGCGTGCGTCGCGTCGAAAATAACCGGTACGCCGAAGTCTCGCATGATGTCGAGGCTGCGGAAGTCCACCACCAGGTTGTTGTAGCCGAAGCAGCTTCCCCGCTCGGTCAGCCAGACCTGGTTGTTTCCGCTGTCGATGATCTTGTCCAGGACATAGCGCATGTCCATCGGCGCGCAGAACTGCCCCTTTTTGACATTGACGATGCGGCCGGTTTGCGCGGCGGCCACCAGCAGGTCGGTCTGGCGGCAGAGAAACGCGGGTATCTGGAGCACATCCACTACTTGGGCGGCCCGTTCCACCTCGGCTACCGAGTGTACATCGGTGAGTACGGGTAGCCCCAAGGTCTGCTTGACCGCGGCCAACATTTCAAGGCCCTCTTCCAGACCCGGCCCGCGATAGGCCCCCAACGAGGTGCGGTTGGCCTTGTCGTAGCTGGCCTTGAAATAAAATTGCAGGTTGCGATTCGACGTGTAGGTTTGCAGTTGCGCCGCCAGGTCCAGGGTCGTCTGGGTATCCTCCAGCACACAAGGCCCGGCGATATATATCATGGGATCGTCAGACATAAGAAAGGAGTTCCGCTATTGTATACCGGCCCGAATCAGATCATGGATATGGAGGGCTCCCACCACCATGCCCTGCGCATCCAGGACCGGCAGGATGGTTATCAGGTTGTCTTCCATGCAACGCAGGGCGTCGACGGCCAGGGTTCCGTCTGTGGTGGTCTTGGGGTCGCGTACCATAACAGTGTGGATCGGCAATTCCAAGGGCTCGGGATTGCATTGAAAGAGACGGCGCAAATCGCCGTCGGTGAAGATGCCCGCCAGCCGTTGTTCGGGACTCAAGACAAAGACCGCTCCCAGTCGCTGTGCCGACATCACCAACAGGGCCTCACGCAGTAGGGTCGTTTCCTGGACTGCGGGAATCTGTTCGCCGCTGTGCATCAGGGCCTCTACCCGGCACAGGAGCTTCTGTCCGAGACTACCGCCAGGATGATAGCGTGCATAGTCCCGCTTCTCGAAACCCCGCAGCCGCATCAGTACCGCCGCCAGGGCGTCACCCGCCGCGAGCATGGCGGTGGTGCTGGCTGTGGGCGCCAGGTCCAGGGGGTCCGCTTCACGGGCAACCGCCGTATTGAGCACCACCCGGCTCTGTTGGGCCAGACTCGATCCCGGACGACCGGTCATGGTAATCACTGGAACTTCCAGCGCCTGGACATGGGGCAGCAGGGCCAGTATTTCCGGGGTTTCACCGCTGTTGGAAAGCATTAGAAGCACATCCCCCGCCTGGAGATGGCCGAGGTCGCCGTGCAGCGCTTCCGCTGGATGCATGAAGGCGGCGGGCGTCCCCGTACTCACGAAGGTCGCCACGATTTTCTGCGCCACGATGCCGCACTTCCCCATGCCGACGCAAACGACCTGACCTTGGGCCTCTGCCAGCAGGGCAATGGCGGCCTCTACACTTTCGTCCGCCCGATCATACAGCGCCTGCAGCGCTTGCAGCTCATGCTGTAGCGCCTCGCGGTATGCAGCTATGCGGTCCAGCGCTGAGCTTATCATGGGGCGGCCGCTCCACCGATGTGAATGAGGGTAACAGCTTCATAGAATGCGGCAATCAACAACACCCCCCCCACGAGTACAGCACTATGCCATACCACGGTCAAGCCGCTCTTTAACTCTTTTTCAACGCAGTCCTGCTTGAAACCGCGAATCAGGTATGCTGGCCAGAGGATCACGGCGAAGCAGACGAGGATATAGGATTGCAATTCGAGCACCATCGTAATGGAATGGTAGGAATAGCCGATCAATTGGCCGGCCCAGGCCGGCGCCAGGGCGAAGCCTAACAACGCCAGGCTCAATGCGGTTTTCAGTACGCCAAGCGGAATAAAGGCCACCGAAATGGCGTAATTCAGCACCAAGGTCTGTACAATATAGTTGTTGTAGAAGGTCGCCCAGGTGGCGCTGAGAATATTGCCCGAGGCATAGGCGTCCCCCACATACTGCAAATCGCCTTCACTGAAGATCATGACGACCTGTTCGGTTATCCAGTAGTGGTGCAGCGGAAAGTATTGCCCGGCCAGCATGAAACCAAAAAAGACCCCATACAAGAGCACGTGCATAATCACATACAGGCCGCGCCACTGTATCACCGCACGGGACAACGCAGCAGTCGGGTGGGTCGGGTCGCGATAATACCACGCCATCAAGCCGTGATACATGCCCCACGCGCCCCCGAACGCCGACAGCATCAGGAGAATCAGGCCCGCCCCAGCGTAGAAAGGTTGTGTGCGCACCATGCCGCCACGCACCGTGGGACGATCATCCGGCGCAAGCGCCAGGTAGTCTTCCAACGATAGAATTTCGTCGGCATCGGCGCCGACAGCTTCTTCAGCACCTTCATCCGGCTCCGGCTCCGGCTCCGCTTCATCGCCATCCGCCGCAAAGAGCTCCCACACATAACGGGAGAAGGCCGCGGCATCCTCGGGCAACTTAGATAACCAAATTCCCGCCTGGGTATCTTCGGCATCAAAGAATGAATCCCAAGCGTCGCTATGCGGCAACAGATACGCATAT
>SKJD01000194.1 GCA_007116095.1 Candidatus Hydrogenedentota bacterium | reverse complement strand
TTCGTGTTGCATGAGGGCTGGAAAGAGGATGGCGTTGACCGGGGCGAGGCCCCCCGCGCGGTAGTAGAGTTCTTCCGAGGTCATGTGAGAATGCCCGGTGCCAAAGACATGCCAAACCCCGCCGTCCAGCAGGCTTTTACCAATGCGTGCGCTGGCGTCGGTGATGGCTTCCTGCTGGGTAGCGTCCACCTTGCCCAATAATTCACGAACCTGATCAAAATAGCGCATGGCTTTGATTCCTTTGGTGTGGCTTTGGGGTCACCGGCAAATCAGATATATTATGTGGACTTGTTATGTGAGAGTAGCGAACTTTAGTTCGCCTGCCGCGGGCATGGCGCGCTGGTGCGTTTCAGGCGATGGGTTGCCTCAACCCCTTTGCTTTCGGGATTGGTTACAATCGTCACAGCGGCCATACAAAATAACTTCGTGGCTTTCCATATGGAAGCCTTTTGGCAGCATTTTGTCCATTTCGCTGGGACAACCATGAATTTCAAAGACCCGGCCACATGCATTACAACTGAAATGGTGGTGGTGGCCCTTGCCGGAGACTTCGTAGCGTTGCGGCTCTCCCGGCAATTCCACCGTGACCAGCCAGCCCAGTTCGGTCAGCCCCTTGACGGTGCGGTATACCGTTGCGATGCCCATATTCGGGACCCGGCTCCGGGCGTCTTCCAATAGTTCCTGTGGGCTCATGGGGCGGTTGGCCGCCAACAATACATCCCGTATGGCGCGCCGCTGTGCTGTATCTCGTTGCATCTACATTAGGACTCCTGTAATGTCCAGATGCCGATACGGCTCGACCCGGCCTGTCAGGTCCGGCTGGAAGCCGTAGCTATTCTGTATTCAGGTATTATCTAGATTATTGGGTACGTTTTCAAACCAGAAAAGCCGCTTCGGCAGTAATCCCGGGTTATAGGTTCGGGTTTTTCAGGTTGTTAAGATCGGCATTTGCGTTGTGCATCGCCTGTTCTTCAACTTGCTGCATCCGGACATTGAAGACGTGGGAGAGCTCATGCAAAGCTTCTTCCAGGTGTTTAGCTTCGTCATTGGTCAGGTTGCCTTTTGTTTTTTCCTGCAGCATGGCCAGCGTGTCCAGGAAAAACTGGGCCTGGTCCAGGTTTACCGAGACCTGTTTGGAACCCTGTGGAGCGATGACCCCCAGTGCAAACATGGCCTGGGTCGCCAGGCTGGAAATCAAATTGGCGAACGAAGCGTCTATTTCCGGGTTCTCATCGTTGGATTCCGGCACTTCTGCTGTCGGGGCTTCCAGATCATTGCCGTTTAACGCAGCCTCCTGCTTTTTTCGCAGCGCTTCTTCTTTTTCACGCTGCACCTGGGCTTTCCAGTCTTCGTCGATAAAAATCTTCTTTTCGCCGTCGTTGGACATAACGCTTTCTCTCTGTAGGCATGGGTTGGGGTTGATTGGCGGCTACGATGCGCGGCGTGGGGAGCAAGGGAACGCGCAGTCTATATGCTTCCCATATGCCAAACCCCGCCCCCAAAAGATATCAGGGGCGGGGGTATTACATCGTATCGATTTGCACAGGATACCCTGGATAGGACACCCGTCGTCTGCTCAAGAACAGCGTTCGGAGCTTTGCTGCTGGTAAAGATGCGCTTGCCCTTACCTGCGAAGTAGCTTACCGAGGCCTATTTGTTCTTGTGGCGATTCTGCCTGCTCTTCTTTTTCCGCTTGTGCTTGTTGATCTTTGCCTTACGGACTTTTCTTCCACCTGCCACGTGCGTGGTCTCCTTATCGGTTGTTATGGAAAATAAATGCTTGCCAATTACTCAATTTCTTTGCGCCAGCCAAGCGCCGGGCCTACTGCAACCAGTGCTCATCCAGCATGGTGTAGTCCAGCAGATCGTTCGCCTCGAAATAGAGGGCGATTTCCCGCTGGGCCGTTTCCGGTGAATCGGAGGCATGGATGATGTTGTTCTGCATGCTCAGGCCATAGTCGCCGCGTATTGTGCCGATGTCGGCCTTGAGGCAGTTGGTGGCCCCGTTCATCTTGCGCACTTGCGCGACGGCGTCCGGGCCTTCCCAGACCATCTGGACCGTGGGCCCGGAAGTAATAAACCCGACCAGCTCTCCGAAGAAGGGCTTTTCCTTGTGCTCTTCGTAGTGCTTTTGGGCAATATCCTCGCCCAGTACCTGAATCTTCAAACCGACCAGCTTTAAACCACGCTGTTCAAAGCGGCGGATGCATTCTCCGACCAACTTCCGGCCAACGCCATCCGGCTTGACCATCACAAAAGTGCGTTCACTCACGTTCTGAGAATCCTTTCAACATCTTGACGCCCACCACTGCTTTGGGTCGGGGCCGTCCGGAATGTCTGCATGTCGCAACGCTTGTAAACACACCATAATTAGGAACAAGCGCTGGCATTGTGTGTATTTCGGTTTTCAATGATATCGGGTGTTGCGGACCGGATGTCGCCGAAGCGCCACCAGGCCTGGCCGAAAACGGCACATCTGCCGCGTGCATAGATTGAAGTACCGTAGCGGTAACTTTCGATAGGCACACCTCACCCTTGGGTGTCAAGGAACCTATTATAGCAAGGGTAGCGGATTTCTGCAAATTTAACAGGGGGTATCGCACATCAAGGCGAGGATTTCTGGAAGACGATAACCGGGCGCTGCGGCTTGATAATGCGCTGTTCAGTTGGTGTACACTGCCGAAAGCGTTACGCACGTTCCACGTGTGTCAGCGGGGCTGTGCGCCATCGCTCCAGATTGTACAGTATAAACAGGGGAAATCAAATGTCCGAGATGGATTTAACTGCGATATTGGACGAAACGGCGCTGGAGGAAGCGCTGTCACGGCCGTATCCTGAGGATGTTGCCACAGCAAAGCGCCTGAACGCGCCAGTGATGGTCTTGGGTGCTGGCGGCAAAATGGGCCCAAGCCTGGTCGAGCGTATTGTCCGCGCCATGGCCGAAGCTGCTGTGTCGCAGCCGGTTTACGCCGTGTCGCGCTTCAGCAATGACGCGGAACAACAACGCCTGGAGGCCCTGGGCGCTGTGGTTCAGGTCGCGGATTTGATGGAGGAATCGGATTTGGCCGCCCTGCCGGATTGCCCTAATGTCATCTACATGGCTGGCACCAAGTTCGGCGCTACGGGCAATGAGGACCTAACCTGGGCCATGAACGCCTATCTCCCTGGTCGCGTCGCGGCCCGCTTCCGGAAGTCCCGGATTGTGGCGCTATCCACAGGTAACGTCTATCCCTTTGTCTCCCCGGAAAGTGGGGGCTGCATCGAAACGGATCCCGTGGGGCCGGTCGGCGAATACGCGCAGTCCTGTCTTGGGCGTGAGCGGGTCCTCCAGTATTTTTCCCGGACGCAGCAGATTCCCATGAGCATTATCCGACTAAACTACGCGGTGGAATTGCGCTATGGCGTACTCTGTGACCTTGCCCGCCGCATCTCGGAAGGCGCGCCCATTCATCGGGGAATGGGCTGGGTCAACTGTATCTGGCAGGGGGACGCCAACTCGGTCATCTTCCGTAGCCTGGAACATACCACAACTCCTGCTGATATCCTGAACCTGACCGGCCCGGAAATCCTTTCGGTCCCTGACTTGGCCGAAAGGCTGGGGGCCATGTTGGGCCGTAGCCCCCGCTTCGAAGGCGAGCAAGGGCAGGATGCGTTGCTGAACAATGCCACACGGTGTCATGCGCGCTTCGGTCCGCCTCGCATACCGCTGGACAACGTTATGGAAGGCGTGGCGGCCTGGATACAGCGTGGGGGCGCCTTGCTGGGTAAACCGACCAAATTTGAGGTGCGTAATGGCAAGTTCTGAGATATTACCCAAACGATCGCTGGATGCGTTGCGGACATTGTTGCTGCCGGGCATGGTGATCCCTGCGCATCCCCTGGCGTTAACAGAAGAACGCCGTCTGGACGAGCGCCATCAGCGGGCCTTGTCGCGCTATTACCTGGCTTCCGGGGCTGGTGGGCTGGCTGTCGGCGTGCATACGACGCAATTCGCCATACACGACCCGAAAGTCGGCCTCTACCCCCCGGTTCTGGAGCTGGCGGTGGAGGAAGCGCAACGCCACACCGAAGATACAGGCGATCGGCCAGTCCTGGTGGCCGGGGTGGTGGGCGCGACGGAGCAGGCCGTGAAAGAAGCGGCGCTGGCGCGGGACTTGGGCTATGACTGTGTTCTCCTGAGTCTCAAGGCCATGGCTGGGGCCGGACGCGAAGCGCTGATCGCGCATGTGTATGCCGTGGCGGAAGTGCTGCCAGTCTTCGGCTTTTACCTGCAACCTACCTTGGGCGGTCCGGTGCTGGACTATGCTTTTTGGCGCGACTTTGCCGCCATCCCCAACGTGGTCGGGGTTAAAATCGCGCCGTTCAATCGCTACCAGACCCTGGACGTTGTCCGTGGCCTGGCAGACTCGGGCCGTGGCGGGGAGATTGCCTTGTATACCGGGAACGACGACACCATCGTCATGGATTTGCTGACCCGTTTTCCGTATGATGGGTTACGCATCACCGGCGGGCTCCTGGGGCATTGGGCGGTGTGGACCTCGAAGGCCGTGGCCCTGCTAGCGGAGATTCACGCGCTGACGCGGGAAACACAGCCGGTTCCAGCGGAAATGCTGACCCGCGCCGCCCAGATTACCGACGCCAACGCCGCGCTCTTTGATCCGGCGCACGGTTTTGCTGGCTGTATTCCGGGGATTCATGAGGTGCTGCGGCGTCAGGGGCTTTTGTCAGGGCGCTGGTGTCTTGAACCGGAGGAGGAACTCTCTCCGGGCCAAATGGCGGAAATCGATCGGGTGATCGCCGCTTATCCGGATTTGCAGGATGACGTTTTTGTGCAGGCCCACCTGGATGCCTGGTTGCAATGAGATTACAGGGTGAATAGGTTGCTGGATTAACCTGTCCGAAGGGATGGGAAGCAGGAAGGGGAGTGAAGCATGGATACAGATACCTTTTGGATGCGACTGAAGAAAATCGGACCGGCGCTTGTACTGGCCGCCGTGGTCTTGGGACCGGGCAGTATCACGCTGAGCACCAATGCAGGCAGCGCCTACGGCTATGGTTTGCTCTGGGTGCCGGTGATGACCACGATATTCATGATCACCTACACCTGGATGGCGGCGCGTATCGGCCTGATCACCCGTCAAACCCTTTTTGAAGTGACCCGCAAGCAGTATGGCAAGACGCTTTCTGTTTTGGGCGGCATCACCGGCTTCCTCGCCATTCTGGCCTTCCAGGCGAGCAACAGCGCCGCCCTGGGTATGTGCGGCGAGCTGCTTCTGGGGATGGACCCACGCCTGACCGCGCTCATTCTCTTTTTTCCAGCCCTGGGCCTGATCTTTCTGCCAAATCTCTATCGGAAACTGGAGTTTCTGGTAAAGCTGGTTGTAGGGGCCATGGTGTTTGCTTTTGTGGGTACCCTGTTCACCGTTGGCGTCGATTTCAGCGCGATGCTCGGCGGCTTTGTGCCGCGTTTTCCGGAGAGTGACGGTATCAATACCCCCCCGCTACTGCTGGCGCTGGGTATCGCCGCCACCACCTTCTCCATTGCCGCCGCCGCTTACCAGACGCACCTGATGCGGGAAAAGGACTGGAGCTCGGAGGACATCAATACCGCCAGCATGGATACCCTCTTTGGCATCGGTATACTCGGTGGGGTTTCCATCATTATTTTGTTGACGAGCGCCGGGATTATGCGCGCCCAGGGAGAGACCGGCTTCAGACTGGTGGACATGGCCAATATCCTGGAACCCTTCGCCGGACCGGCCGCTTTTTACCTCTTTATGTTCGGCTTCTTCTTTGCCGCGTTTTCTTCGACCGTCGTGAACCCGCTGATCGGGGCGACCCTGCTGGTCGACGGCCTGGGCAAAGACGCCGCCATGGACCATAAGCCCGTGAAAATATGGACCACCGTGGCGATGACGGCCGGTTTGCTCGTGGTGCTCATCTTTGGCGGTCAGCCCACTGAGGTGCTCCGGATTGCCCAGGCCCTCTCCGTGGTCGCGTTCCCGATTCTCGGCTTCCTGATCTTCGCACTCGCCCGCAACAAGGAACTCATGGGCAAATACGCGACCCCGCTCTGGGTACAGGGCATCGCCGCCCTGGGCTACCTGACACTGCTGGGCATCGTCCTCAACAACGTCCGCGAGATTCTGGGGCTGTAATCCATCCACACACGTTCATTTGCGGGTCGTATTCACAGACCAGTTCGATCCGCGAATGAACGCGAATGAACGCGAATACTCACCATTTGTTTGGGTGCAGCGCTACTATTGCCGACTATAATGCAAAGAAGCAGGCAGGCAGCGTTATAGCTCAAGATACCCGACGGGCCTCAATTACCGGCGAGTTTATTAAACTCGACATAATTTGGCCAATCAATCTTCATAGCCTTTTCCGGTTTATCATGAGCTGATTGGGTCGGCTTTTCCATGCGTGTTTTACGTTTCGGGATACCGATGTGGCCAATACTGATAAATCGTTGTTTGTAGTTACGCATAAATTCCCGGGAATTCCAGAATGTCTGTCCAATGTTTTTACAGTATGATACTAAACATTGCGCACCTTTTAATTGCTTGACTATTTCATTCCAGGCGTCTCTGGTTCGTTTCAACTCGATATATACAATGCATTTGTGAGCTGGGCTAATAATGACATAATCGGCTCTCTTGCACTCTCCTTTACGTCCGTTAAATATTTGGTCTGGGGCATTAAACATATCGACTTTGATCACCAGTGTTTCATCGGGTAGGTTTCGTATCGTTACGGCAGAATTCGTCGTTTGCGGCTCATCGAGTATTACAATGGACCTACCGTATTCTTTCGGTAGCGGCATCAATGCCTGTTTATTCATCATCTCTTCCAGGATTTCAAAGTCCTGCATCTGCCGATACTCCCCAGACAATTTCTTCTTGGATTCGATTCATTTCCTCAATAGTCTTATCAAAACTGGGTGCCTCAATGCCGAGTTTAGTATCTATGTCTGCGGGCACAAGCGTACCGCAGCGTGTTTTCCTTGTCATGCCATCAACAAGTATTAGATCATCTTTTGCGATATATACTCGTAGCTTTTCCGCATCAAGAAGCTCTTCCCGCAGATAGTTTTCTTGTTTCGCTATGGTTTCAAGGTATTCGTCTTGCTGATTCAGCATGATTAGCGTGTTCAGCTCCTTGATTATGTAATCGCTGTGTGTTGTAATGAACACCCGGATGCCAATATTTACGAGGCGGGCGAATAAACGTGCGATACGACGTTGGTTCTCCGGGTGCAGATTAAGCTCGGGTTCATCGACCATGAGCAGATCACCTGGCTCGGCTTCATGGCGGAGGTAGAATCCGATATCCAGCAAAGATCGTACGGCGCTGGAACTCTCGACCATGGAAAGCCGGATGCGTTTGTTGGATGCGGGTATAAATTGCACCTCACCGTCCCTGCTCACCTTGTATTCACCACCGATAATATCTTGGAACGAAGTAAGCAGCTCTGGGTGATGCTTGCTGATATAGCTTTCCCGGTTCGTTATATGTGGTATTTCTCGTATGAAGTCCACGTTCCTGCGAACGGCCAGGGGGTATTCACCACTGAACTTCCCTAAAAGTTGTACGAGACTGATCTTGCTCGATTTGTCTCCAAGCATTTCTACCAGCCGATTGCGCGTGAAGTCCAGTTCCTTTTGAAATATGGCCGCCCCGGTGCGTTCCGCGCTGGCCAAAAAGGGTTTTGGAATTAACTTGTTCAAAACTGCCTTGGTGATACTATCACTGATCATGTTTTCAATAATATGACGAGGTGGTATATCATCACTCGATTTATCAACGATTAAACTGATATCCAATGTCATATTGTCCGGGGATGACTGGATTTTCAAAACGCTTTTTTTGGCAGAACCAATAGTTAGCTGTACCTGTGAAAAAGATGTATCCCCCGTATTGTCCAAATCAAATATCAATTCCGATTCTTGAAACAGCTTTTCATTACTGGCGAAGACCTGGAAGAGCATTTCCGAATAATTCTTGGCAGCATTGTCTATATGCAATGCCAGATCCGCTTGATATGGTTGGAGTGGTAGCTGTACTGCGCCTTCCTCCAATAGTGTTTCAATGATATGGCCATCAACAGGAAAGGAAGCATTAGACAGTAGGTAATCAAAGAAACCATAAGTGGCATGAGTTACATAGGACTTTCCTGTATTGTTTTGTCCACATATAATAGTCAAGTCGCCAATGGTGACATCAGCTTGTTTGATGGTTCCCAGGTTTTTTACGGTTACTTTCATATTAAAGCTCTATTGGTTTTTAGCATATGTACATTAATTATGTTTATTCCGCCACGGGTGTTGGTGTTTCGCCTTTGGCGAGGGCGGTTATCCAGCTTTCGAGGCCGGTGATTTCGGCGTTGATGAGCAGGGCTTCCTGGCTGTCGTCCCAGACGGCTTCGCCGCTGAGGTCCAGGAGCAATTCGGTCTGTACATAGTTGCGCAGCAGGGGCAGGAGCACGATGTTGCTTAGGAAGGTGAGTTCGGGCTGGATTTGGGGATCGGCCTCGACGCGCAACTGGGCCGACAGGGTATCCTCATCCACCAGGTCGGCATGCAGGTGCAGGGAAAAAATATCCACCAGCACCTCCATGAAGGTTTCCATTCGTGGGTCTTCCAGGGTGGTCTGCCAGTCACCTTCGTTGGCTTCGATCATCGTCAGCAGCATGGTGAGCAACTCGCCGTTCCGGTTGTCGAGGACTCCCGAGAGCAGGTGGCCGTCCGCGACTGTCAGCGGGGTGTCTGGAAGGGCGTGAGACCATCGATCGAGCAGGAAGAACTCCACATCGTCCGGTATATCGAGTCCCGCAAAGCCCAGCAACATGCCCCGTTGGGGGTAGGTGAAGGGAACGGAATTCCAGGAAAAGCCCTTCAAATCGATGTCCAGGTTTGCATCCCGCACCAGAGAGAAGAAGACCGGACCGCCCCGCCGCTCGTTCACAAAAAAGGTAAGTTTGATGTGGCCGCCTTGAAAATCGGCATGGGAAAGCAAAGCGATTTCGTGCGGCAGCATGAGGGCCAGGGTATTCTCTGGATCGAGCGGCAACCAGGCTGGGAACTCCGAGGCGTCCGGGAGGAATGGCAGGAGTATATTGCCCAAGTGATCCGGGCGGATGACCAGACGAAAACGGGTTTCGGGCGAGGCCACCTGCTCATGCGATATGGTCTGCGCGGGGAACAACCCGATTTGCCGGTTGGCGGCGTACAGGCTGATACCTGCCACAACAATCAGGATGGTGAGAATTCCCAGAATGATTAAAAGGCATCCACGTTTCACGATAATTTTTTCCACTTCGCTTGAGCGCCCACTGGCGCACCCTGAGTTTTTGTTTGCTGTTTTACATATGGTTTCCGATGTGCCGGGAGCGCCGGGTATGGGAGCCTGGGCGATGACGGACATCTTTGCATGAATCATGAAGTATGGCACAGACCTGAAATGGAGGGCAATGCCGCGAATCGCACCCGAAGAAAAACGCCGCCCCCGCATGATGACGCAGGGACGGCGTGATTTCGTCTATGGACGTTGTGAATGGCGGGCTCTTATCCCTGGCTGACCGTGAAGAGGTGCGTGCCGGAGCCGACCTGGTAGATGGTCGCGGTATCGCTCTTCTTGCCGGGTTGGACGCCTTCCTCGGGAGTGCGCAAGGTTACGGCAGCGCCCGGGGCATGGGGCACGTGAATCTCAGCCTGTACGCCCACCGGCACCTGTACTTCCAAGCGAAGTGTCTCGCCCGACTTGCTCCAGTCCACGGCGATGGGCCCACGGATGCTGTTGTAGCTGCCCCGCGCCCAGTCCATGTCCTCGGGGATGTACGGACAGATTGTAACCTGGTCAAAGGCCACGGCGTCTTCGTTGGGCTGGATTCCCAGCAGCACCCGGAAGAACCATTCGCTAACCGAGCCGAACATGGGGTGGTTGTGCGAGAAGGTGTTGTCGCTGTAGGCCCAGTGTTCCCACAGCGTGGTGGCGCCGTTCTCAATCATGTAGCCCCAGCCGGGATGCTCCCGGTGGTTGATGATGTTGTAGGCGACCTCGGGATGGCCGTTGTCCACCAGGGCGTGCAGCATGTACTTCGTGCCGAAGATGCCCGTGCTGAGTTTGCCGTCGTGGTTCTCTTTGATGTCCCGCAGCAGATGCGTCAACACGCGATCATGGTGTGCTTCGGGGACCAAGTCAAAGAAGAGGGCGAAGGCCTGGTTGGCCTGCGTGCCTTCCCCATAGGCGCCGCTTTCGGCGTCCAGGAAGGTGTCATTGAAGGCTTGCCGGATTTCTTCGCCCAGCGCCTCGTAATAGGCCTTGTCCTCCGTCTTGCCCAGGATGTCCGCCAGGCGCGCCATCAGCACGGTGTTGTAGTAATAGAAAGCTGTCGTCGTGACGATCCGATCAATCGGCACAATGCTTTCGTGATCGCCAATGCAGTTGTTCAGGATGTGGTT
>SKJD01000103.1 GCA_007116095.1 Candidatus Hydrogenedentota bacterium | reverse complement strand
CGCTGGTGCGGGATGTCCGTCGCCTGCAATTGCCCATGGGCGAGAGCGCCCTACGCTTCGAAGAAGTGTCGCGGCGTATCCGTCCGGAAACGGTGTCCCTGCGCAGTCTCTCGGCGCCGAATTCGGTGCTTATCCACGAACAGAATTACCTGTATGATCTCATTCACCGGTACAGGTTAATGGAGCTCTACGTTGGCAAGGAAGTTCAGTTGCGCAACCGTCAACGCGACTTCAGCTTCCAGACGCTGAACGCGACGCTGCTCAGTTCACTTTACGGCCCCATTTACCAGATCGACCGGGATATTTACCTGGGGCATCCCGGGCAGGTGGTGTTGCCGGAGATGCCGGCGGACCTGGTGGCGCAGCCGACCCTGGAGTGGATTCTGGAGACGACGCAGCCGGAGCAGGAGGTCGAAGTCAGCTACCTGACCCGGGGCATGCAATGGCAGGCTGACTATGTAATGCGGCTGTATCCGGACAGCGACACCTTCTCCCTGACCGGCTGGATTACCCTGGACAACAAGACCGGCCTCAGCTATCCCCAGGCCGAACTGAAGCTGGTTGCGGGCGATGTAAACATCATTCACGAGGGCCCGATGTTTGCCCTCATGGACATGGGCGGTGGCGGTATGACCCTGGGCGATTCCATGCCCGAAAAGCGCCTGCCGGAGCAGGAGGCGTTGGGGGATTTTCATCTCTACACCTTCCCCTTCCGCACGGACATTGCCGCCAACCAAAGCAAACAATTACTGCTCTTGCAGGCCGACGCCGTGACAGGGACCGAGCGCTTGGAGTACCGTCATCATACCCAGGCGGAGCCCTACACCCCGCATCAATCGGAACTAATCCAGGTGATTTTTTCCATAGAGAACACAGAGGCCAACCAACTGGGCATCCCCCTGCCGGCAGGTGACATTCTACTTTATATAGAAGATGATACGGGCGCCATGCAATACAGCGGGAATCTGCGTATTGAGCACACGCCACGCAACGAAACGATTGAACTGGCCGGCATGGCCAAGAATATCTGGCTGGAATACCACTGGCGAAAATATGAAATTGCCGCCGGCAATGTGGAGGAATGGGAGGTGGAGGTCCCCATACATAACCTGCATGTACGAGAAGGGACCGTCCACTTCTACGAAACCTTTCACACGGCCTGGGAGATATTGGAATCCAGCCACCCCTACGAGCAGGAAGACGCCTTTACCGCGCATTTCCCGGTTACGGTAGCGCCCGACAGTACGGAAACGCTGCGTTTCCGGGTGCGCGTCACCTATACCCCGTAATACAAACCACGGTACACGCCAAGCATGCGGTACCCAACTCTGGAGGATAGTTGAAATGAAAGTTACGCAGTTACGTAGTTTGACCCTGGCGGCGACGCTGCTGTTGGCGGCGCCGCTGACCTGGGCCCAACCCGCGGAGGAGGGCAGTCCCGTGAGCGACATGGAAAGCACGATTGCCGATCAGCGCGATGTGGCCGTGACGGTCTACAACAACGACCGCGCGTTGGTGCGGGATCAACGCGAGATTGATATGAGCGCGGGCGAAGTGGCCTTGCAGTTCTCCGACGTGGCCGAGCAAATTCGCCCGGAGACGGTCAGCCTGCGCTCGCTGAACGATCCCGGACGGCTCTTTATCCTGGAACAGAACTATGAGTACGACCTGATGAGCCCGCAGAAGCTCATGGAGAAATACGTCGGCAAGGAAGTGCGCCTGATCAACAAACACGACGACTACGACTTCTACGAGCAACCGGCGCGTCTGCTGAGCATGAATAACGGCCCGGTCTATGAGATCGACGGCGATATTTATCTGGACCACCCCGGCACGGTTGTGTTGCCGGAGATTCCCGAAGAATTGATTGCGCGGCCTTCGCTGATCTGGCTGCTGGACAACCAGGGCGGGGCGCATGAGGTCGAGGTGACCTACCTGACCGGCGGCATGTCCTGGAAGGCGGACTATGTCCTGAGCCTGAACCGGGAAGAGACGCTGATGGATGTCACGGGCTGGGTTACGCTGAACAATCAGTCCGGCGTCACTTACCAGAACGCCGAGCTCAAGCTGGTGGCCGGCGACATCAACATCGTGCGGGAACGACCGCAAATGCGGGCAATGGGGAGGGACATAGCGATGGCGGAAGCCGCCCCCCCGCCAAGCATGGAACAGGAAGCCTTCGCCGATTTCCACCTCTACACCCTGCCGCGCCGCACGACCATCCGGCAGAACCAGACCAAGCAGGTGAACCTGCTCAACGCCGCACAGGTCGCGGTGGAGAAGGTCTATGAATACCACGGCAGCCGACACTTCTTCTTCCAGCGCATGCCGGATATTCCCTCGGAGCGGGCTTCCGTCTTTCTGACCTTTGAAAATAGGGAAGAGAACCAGATGGGCATGCCCTTGCCGGGCGGCATCATGCGGGTATACCAGGAAGATCGCAGCGGCGCATTGCAGTTTGCGGGCGAGGACCGCATCCAGCATACCCCGCGCAACGAAGAAGTACGCCTGCGCCTGGGCAATGCCTTTGACGTGGTGGTCGAGCGCAAGCAGACCGAGTACGACATCATAGCGCAGAATGTGCATGAATCGTCTTTCGAGATCGTCGTGCGCAACCACAAGGACACCGACATCACGGTGGACGTGATCGAACAGATGACCAACGACTGGCAAATCCGAAACAGCTCGCACGAATACGAGCAGCGCGACGCCTTCACCGCGGTCTTCCCGATCGCCGTGCCTGCCGACGGCGAAGCGACCCTGACCTATACGGTGCGGG
>SKJD01000379.1 GCA_007116095.1 Candidatus Hydrogenedentota bacterium | reverse complement strand
TTCCCACCCACGTCATCCCTGCGAAGGCAGGGAACCAGTTCGTTGATTTCACATGGGATACCGTTACCAGGCCTTGCGACCATGCGCCACAACATGCTGCTTAATTGCTGTATTGTTATGTTTTCACGCATTACTGAATTCCTGCCTGCGCAGGAATGACGATGTGGGGATTCTCTGGTGTTATATTGAAAAAATCACAGATTTTTACTCCAATAGTCTTTCTCGCTCCATTAAATGGGAAAAACGATTCAAAAATGCCTAATAATGTATTGACCTGGCGGTAACATCAGAACTACACCCTATAATTGAAAGTTGCATCAATGGCGCAGCTTGGGATAAACTATACTGAATTATGTCCACCAATTTCTTCCTTCTCATTTCCATACCTTAAAACGTGACGCCATTGGCAGGCATTCCTGTGCTTGGCCCTGGTCTCAATGAAGCTGATTTGGGGATGCTGGGGGGACGGCGGCGGGCATTTCTGTTCATTAAAAAATGTCGACCGAAATGTTGCACTTTAGGCGGTCGATGGTTATAATTGCGGCGCATTGGACAGCAGGTTCATTCGCTAGACCTGGCTGTCCATAATTTTTACTAGCAAACGAAGGGAGGTGCATAAAATGGCCGAGAATGTAAACGTAGACGCAAAAATCAAGGAAATTATTGCCGAACGCCTGGATCGTAAGCCCGAAGAGGTGACCGATGACGCAAGCTTCATTGATGACCTGGGCGCGGATTCGTTGGACATCACTGAGCTGTTGATGGCGCTGGAAGAAGAATTCAATATCGATATCGACGATGACGCGAATCAGATCGAGACCGTGGGCGAATCGATAAAGTACATTCAATCCAAGCTTTAAGTCCTGGCTCCACGACGCCCGAACGGTCGTTGCACCTGACTTTTTCTATAGATTGAACGCTCGAATGCAGGCCTGATTCAGGGTGCGCAATAATGTGGCGGATTGTTTTCCGTCGCGAATAGGTGCATGCTGGATTGGGCTTTTTCGTTTGGGTTGAACAGCACTGGCGTTGCCTGGCTGCAAGCGACGCGCTCTTATCCACAGCCGCCAGCTCGCGGGGGCGGGGCTTGGCTTGCACTGTTATGCCGGATTTCATTATAATGCACAAGATACGAGACAGGTATTCTAACGCCTTCTCTTTGTCTGTCGCTTCTGCTTAATACCCCGGAAACGGACGTTGTGGGCTTTAATTGCGTTTCCTGCCCAGAACCACCACGGGATATTGCGCCCATCCATTTTTTTTGATGTCGTGTCTTGCTTTGTACCTTTGTGGATGTGCGGTATTCCCGAAATTGTTATCAGGTGGTGTCGAGCAGAATTTGTCGCAAATGCCACACTCATGAAATTTACGCCGCTCCATGGATACAGGCGTGTAATCTTTAGAAACTGAAGGTGCGTATGGGAAACAAGATTGTCATCACGGGGATGGGGGTGGTCTCTCCCCTCGGTAACGATATCGAAACGTTTTGGAAGCGCCTTTGTGCGGGAGAATCCGGCATCAGGGCAATTGACATTTTTGACGAAGACACCCTCGCCGAATTAGCCTCGAAAATTGCCGGTATCGCCCCGGATGTCACCCCGGAGAATCTGGCTCCAAAAGATATGCGGCGCAATAGCCGCTATACCAATTTCGCCATCGAGGCAGCGAACCAGGCCATCAAGCAGGGCGGTTTCGACATCAACCAGGAAGACCCCTTTCGTTGCGGCGTCATCCTGGGCTCAGGTATCGGCGGCCTTCAGGAAATCAATGAAGACTCGGTGAAAATGCACACCAGCGGCGCCCGCCGCGTTTCTCCGTTGATGATCCCCAAAGGCCTGACCAATATGGCTTCCGGCCTCGTCGGCATTCAGCACAATTTCCAGGGGCCC
Source organism: Candidatus Hydrogenedentota bacterium (assembly GCA_007116095.1). GTDB lineage: Bacteria > Hydrogenedentota > Hydrogenedentia > Hydrogenedentales > SCBR16-9 > SCBR16-9. The sequence goes on along the minus strand of SKJD01000379.1, from coordinate 891 downwards.
AACAAGGCCATCGTAACGGCCTGCGCCACGGCGACCCAGTCCATCGGCGCCGCGGCCGACATGCTTCGGGCCGGCAAGGCCGACGCCATCTTGGCCGGGGGCTCCGAATCCACCATCATTCCCTTCGCCATCGCGGGCTTTTGCGCCATGAAAGCGCTTTGCACCGACCGCAATGATACTCCCGAACTGGCCAGCCGTCCCTTCGATGCGGCGCGCAGCGGCTTTATTATGGGGGAAGGCGCCGGGGTATTCCTGATGGAGACCGAAGAACACGCCAAAAAGCGGGGCGCGGAAATCTTTGCCGAAGTCGCGGGCATGGGCGAAACCTGTGACGCCTACCACATCACGGCCCCGCGTCCTGATGGCTCCGGGCCCGCCGCGGCCATGCGGGAAGCCATGCGTGAAGCCGGGGTTAATCCCGAAGACGTGGATTATTTCAACCCGCACGGCACCAGTACGAAATTGAACGACGCCAGTGAATCCCAGGCGCTGCGTTCCGTCTTTCGCGAGAATATGCCGCCGGCCAGTTCCACGAAGTCGATGGTGGGCCACCTGCTGGGCGCCGCCGGCGCGGTGGAAGCCCTGGCTTGTGTCATGAGCATTCGTGATGGCATTATTCATCCCAACGTCAACTATGAAACGCCGGATCCCGATTGTGACATCAACATCGTGGCCAATGAGGCCCGTGAGGCCAAGGTTGCGGTGACGATGTCCAATTCCCTGGGCTTTGGGGGGCACAACGCCTCCATCATCATTCGAAAATATGGATGAAGTTGATTCACGCAGTGCGGAACTGCACGCGCTGGCGCGGCGCTTGCAAATCGAAATCAAGGACTGGCGTCTTTATGACCAGGCGTTGACCCATGCTTCGATCGCCGGGGATGCCGATGA
>SKJD01000449.1 GCA_007116095.1 Candidatus Hydrogenedentota bacterium | reverse complement strand
TCCTGTGAAAAATGGTATTAGTTCTGATGTGATTAAGCCTAGCATATTTTGCCCAAAAAGGCTTGAACATTTTTATCAAAAACTTGGAACGTTTGTGCGCGGCATGGGTTGGTGAATTTGTCAAACTATTTGTTCTAAATTTATGTGTATATAATTCAAATGGGATATAACCTGCTGAAATGTGAGTAAAAAGGGAAGAAATACCGGTCTGTCATTTGCTATCATGGATTGGTGAGGGGGAAAGCCATATCACGTTACGAAGGAAATTCCTTCCGCTGTTGGCATTTCGTGGTTTGAAGCAATGTGCTTTTTTATGCTTTCCCACTGCCAGGGCCGTCTGTGTTGCTGATGTATGCCAGGACGGATGTGCTTTGTATGAATGGTTTACGTGTACAGGGAGAACCAGTACCTATGCGATTTTGGATGATGACGATGTGGTTATGCAGTGGCATACTGCTAATTGGGGCCTGCGACGCGGTCGCAGCAGCCGGGGATGATAGGATGTACATTCGTAATTTGCGCACGGAATACCACGTGGCGCCATTGCATGTGGAGCACGCCCAGCCGCGATTGAGTTGGCAACTTGAAACGCCACGTCGCGGCGCGGCCCAGACCTCCTGGCAAGTCCTGGTCGCCTCCTCGCCGGAGATGTTGGCGGCGGATGAGGGGGACCTGTGGGATAGTGGTAAGGTGGTCTCGGATCAAAGCAACCTGATCCCCTACGATGGCGCGGCGCTGGAGCCCCGCCAGGTTTACTACTGGAAGGTCCGCGCCTGGGATGAAAATGACCAGCCCACGGACTGGAGCACCCCCGCCCAATGGGGTATGGGCATGATGGAGGCGGCCTGGCCCGGCGACTACATCGCGATGCATGTGGATGACGGTGATCAGGAGCACCCGCTGCTGCGCAGCACCTTTACGCTGGAGCGCCAGCCGGTCGAGGCCCGCGCCTATATCAATTCCCTGGGCTATTATGAGCTGTACCTAAACGGCGGGAAGGTCGACGACTACCAGTTGATGCCCGGCCCGTCGCAGTTTGATCAGCGTTCGCTCTATGTCGTGCACGATGTGACAGAGCAGTTGCAGACCGGAGCGAACGGTTTCGGTCTCTGGTTGGGCCGGGGCTGGTATTCGGAAGAGTACCCCGGCGTGGCCTATGCAGGGCCCGTGGTTCGGGGCTTTATTGAAGTCACCTATGATGACGGGGACACCGAAATCTTTGCGACCCATGATGGCTGGAAAGCGCATGAGAGCCATTACACCCGGATTGACCGCTGGTTCTCCGCACAGTATGGCGGCGAAGAAGTGGATGGCCGCGCCCTCATAACTGGCTGGTCCGACGCGGACTTTGATGACAGCGACTGGCATCCCGTGGTGACGCCGGAGATTCCGGATCATCATGTAGCCCCGCTGGAGGCCGAACCCAACCGCATCACACGCAGTTTTCAGCCCCGGCACATCCAGTTTGAAGGCGATCAGACCTGGCTGGTGGATTTCGGCACAAACCTGAGTGGGATGGTGGAGCTGCGTTTTGACGACCTGAAACCGGATCAGGAGCTGGCGTTCGAGTTCGGCGATCACTTCAATGACGCGGGGGAACTGGCGATACACAACCAGCGTGGTCGTTACATTGCCCGGGGTGAAGTCGGCGAGACTTACGAAAACCGTTTCAACTACCACGGTTTCCGTTACATGCGGATTCGTGGCCTGGATACCGCGCCTTTGGCGGGCAACCTGACGGCGCATCTGGTGCGTACGGACTTCGAAGTACAAACTGCCTTTGCCTCCTCCGACACGCTGCTGAATAGCATCCACGACATGGTGCACTATACCCTCGAATGCCTGATGGTCGGGGGCTACCAGGTGGACTGCCCGCATGCGGAGCGCTTTGGTTACGGCGGCGATGGTCTGGCGAGTACGCCGACGGCCATGATAATGCACGGCATGGGCCCGCTCTATACCAACTGGATGGCGCATTGGCGCGATTGCCAGCGTCCCGACGGCGGTTTGCCGCATGTGGCGCCGAACCCGATCTCCACGGGCGGCGGTCCTTACTGGTGCGCCTTTGTCATAGGCGCGCCCTGGGAAGCCTATGTGCAGTATGGCGATGCGCGCATGCTGGCGGACAACTACGGTATGATGCAGCATTGGCTGGACGGCTATGTCGCCGAGTACAAGGAAGAAGACGGTCTCCTGATGGGCTGGCCGGATGAAGAATACCGCAACTGGTATCTGGGTGACTGGGCCCGGCCCCACCGTAATGAGCGGGAAGCCGAGCGCTCCGTACACCTGGTGAACAACTGCGTGCTGGTGCAGAGTTTTGACTGGATGGTGAAGATCGCCGAGGTATTGGGACACGAATCTGATGCGACACGCTACGCAGAAGAACGGGACGCCCTTAAAGAGCGGGTGCATGCGGTTTTCTACGATGAAGAGCGTGGTACCTATGCCGATGACACCCAATTGGACCTGGCCTATCCGCTGCATGTGGGTGTCGCGCCGGAAGACCTGCGCCCGGCCCTCATAGAGCGGCTGGAGTCGATAATCCTCGACGAACACGACGGCCATCTCGATGTCGGTCTGGTGGGCGTGCCGATTCTGACGACAACGTTGCGGGAAATTGGTCGGAACGATCTGGTCTATGCGTACACCAGCAAGGAAAGCTTCCCGGGCTGGGGCTACATGCTCGCCAACGACGCCACGACGACTTGGGAGCACTGGGACGGCCACCGTTCACATATCCACAACTGCTACAACGGCATCGGCGAGTGGTTCTACACCGG
>SKJD01000464.1 GCA_007116095.1 Candidatus Hydrogenedentota bacterium | reverse complement strand
GCCTGAACCGCCCACCAGTCCCAAATGACATAACCGGTGTAGACATAGGAACGCGACATGCTGGCCACATAATCAAAGCACTCGCGATCCTGGAATGAGTTGCTGGCGCGATCGGCGGCTTCCTGGAATACATCCATTGGTTCGCCCGAGGGAACATAGGCTTGCCCCAGCGTATCTACGGCATGGGAGTCCGATGGACACAACGCTATGGCATAGTCATTCCAGTAATCCGGATAAATGGCTTCCGCCGAGGGGAACCAATGCGCATCGCCCCACTTGGAGCGCGGCGGGTAAGTACCCCGGTTTTCGCCGTTGTACATTTTCATGATCAGGCCCCACTGCTTGAGGTTGTTCGCGCAAGAGGCGCGACGCGCCGCTTCCCGGGCCCGGGCAAGCGCAGGCAGCAGGATAGCCGCCAGAATGCCGATGATGGCGATCACCACCAGCAGTTCGATCAGGGTAAAACCACGTTTACCAGTTCGCATATTACTACAATCTCCTTTTTAAGATTCCGTTTGATTCAATCCTACTAATCACAGCTATCTGTACCTTAAGCATACTCCTCTCATACCATCGCGAATCGGGCGGCAATCAGGAAGGAATCCAGGCGTGTTGCGATTCTCATCCGGCGGACAAAAGGGAAATGTGGATTGCTGCGCAAAGGCTTCGTCGCACCTTCGATTGCTGTGGCATGTGGATTCCGAATCCAGGTTGCGTTGAAAACTTCGTACGATTTCCCAATGGGACGCCTACTGTATACAAAAGGTTTACGCTGCTTTGCAAGCTCTCAAATACATAAATAGCAATTACTTCAACAAGCACAACATTACCGATATTGTCAGTAAAAGACACTTATTCTATTATCTCGAACACAGTATACGCAGGCTTTGAAGTGATCACTGCACACCATTCTGTAAACAACAGGCAAGCTGTGAAAAGCGCAACAGGCGAGAGCAAAAAAATGAGAAAGGAGGAATCGCAAACAGATGTAATTTTTTTCGCGCAATAGGCAGGAATTTTTTGAAGAAGTGCACGAATGCAAAAGGGCGGCAAAGCCATAGCCTTGCCGCCCGGGGTGTGTATGTCTGTCGGAGCTGTCGCTCCCATCTGCCGTGAACGTTACTTGGTAATCGCCTCGACCACCTTGTCGCCGAATTCGGCGGTTTTTATGATCGTAAGCTTGCCCTCCGGATCGCGTAGGTCGGCGGTTGTGATGCCGGCGCCGAAGACATGCCGCATGGCGTCCCAAATCTTGCGGGACTCGGTCTTGAGACCAAAGCTCTTGTCGAGCATCATCGCCACGGAACCCAACATGCTGTAGGGGTTGGCGATACCCTTGCCCGCAATATCCGGCGCGGAGCCGTGTGAGGGCTCGTAGTAGGCCTTCTCCGGGCCGACACAGGCGGACGGCATCAATCCCAGTGAACCGAGAATACCGCCCCCAAGATCACTCAGGATATCGCCGAACATGTTCTCCATGACCATCACGTCGAACTGACGGGGATTGATCACCAGGGCCGTGGCGGCGGCGTCGACGATTATCTGCTTAACCTCGACTTCGGGGTATTCCGTGGCCACTTCCTCCAGCACCTCGTTCCAGAGCACACTCGACTTGAGCACGTTGCTCTTATGGACATTGTGCAGAACTTTCTTCCGACCCATCGCTTCCTGGAAGGCCACATGCATGATCGCCTTGATCTGATCTTCGTCGTACTCCAGATGCTCGATAACCTGGCGCTTGCCGGCCTCATTCACGCTCCGGATTTTCTTTCCAAAATAAAGACCACCGACCAACTCGCGAATCATCATGATGTCGATACCGCCCTCCACCACATGGGGCTTGAGCGGAGAGAAGTGGGCCAGCTCCGGGGGCAGGTAAACCGGTCGGAAGTTGGCGAAGGTGTTGAAACGCTTGCGCAGGGGCAACAGGGCTCCGCGCTCGGGTTGCTCATCGACCGGTATTTTTTTGGACTCTTCAAAGCTCAGGCCAATAGGCCCTTTGAGGATAGCGTCGGCCTTGTCGCAAAGTTGCTTGGTCGCTTCCGGAAAGGAATGGCCATGCTTGAAATAGGCGCTGCCGCCGAAGTCACCGGTTTGTATGTCAAACGCCACATCGGATACGGATTCCACGGCCCGCAGCACCTTCACGGCCTCCGCCGCCAATTCCGGACCAATGCCATCGCCGGGAAGCAGGGCGACTGTATATTTCTTTGTCATCGTTTCCCTCGTCTGTTTAGGTAAAATAATATTTATGCAACCGTTTGGTTACTGATTAAATGGATTGATGCTTTCAAAATAACCGGTTGATTCAATATCAGATGGATTTTCAAAGGCAATCCCCAGATTTTCGAGCAAGGTGCCTTCTGCGAGCTGTAAGTCAACCAGTGCGTTTTCGTAGGCGATCTGCGCTTGCACTTCCTGGGTCTGAGCCAAAGTCAGGTCTTCCATGATTTGCAGCACCTGGTAACTGGTGGTCGTTCCAAGTTGCAGACGCCGTTGCTCGGCAATGACATTCGCTTCCTGCAATTGCCGGGCGCGTTCGTTGCTCTCCACCAACACGCTGTTTGTCAATACGCTGCGGGCCGCCATCCGCACGTTCATCGCCATCTGCTGTTCCGTTTGGCGTTCCCGCAATTCCGACTGGCGACGCTGAATGCGGGCGCGCTCATGGGCGCCGCGTGCAGCGCGGTTGCCAATCGGCACGGAAGCGATCACACCGTAGCTGTAGATGTGATCGTCCGCTTCTGTCATCTTCTCAATAGTCGTGGTGCGCGAACGATCACGGCCGGCCTGGCTGTAGGAGGCGGTAATATCGACCTGGGGCAACATTTCCCGACGACGGCGGAATTCTTCCAGCTCCGCCATCTCAATGTCCAGCGCGGCGATGTGCATCTCCGGACGGCGCTCGAGGGCGCGTTCAATACTGGTTTGCAGGCTGAACTCAAAGTTGTCCACATCAAAGTAGTAGTTGTCGTTCAGATTGGGCCGATCCAGCGGCGTCACGCGGGCATTGGAAAACAAGCCGTCATCGCGCAGGTCCATCAGTTGCTTGAGGAAGTCTTCGGTATCGGCCACCAAGGCCCGGGCCTGAACGACATCCCCCTGACGTGCCGCCACGCCGGCCTTGGCCTGCAAGACCTCAATGTCCGCGGCCGAGCCGATGTCCCGGCGGATTTCGTTGATTTCCAGCAAGCGCTGCGCGTTGGCCAGGGACTCTTCACGCACACGCAGGTTTTCAATCGCCCCGACAAGCTCCCAGTATGCTTTGGTAACCTCCGATACCGTAGACAACACGGTCATCCTGAGCTGGGCTTCGGACACATCCCGCGCTTTTTCCGCCGAACGGATGGAGACGGTATTGAAGTTTTTCCCGAAGCCCCTTAAAAGCGGCTGGGTCAGGCTAAGACCCATGGTGGCGTCGTATTCATTGATGAATTGGCCGTAGGTGGTGGACTCCATGTTGGAGTCAAAATTAAGGGTATATTGCGTGCCATAGCTGAGCATGCCGTCCAGGGAGGCGCGCAGATTGCTCTGATAATTCTCGATGGAGGAAATGCCACCAAAAGCCACATTGGTCTGCGAAGCGGAAATATCGGCGTAGCTATGCGTAAAAGCGGTGCTGAACACCGGATCGAAGATACCACGCGCCGAATCGATGTCCGACTCCGCCGACAAGGGGTCAAAGGTGGCGATAATAATTTCCGGATTCTGTTGCAGGGCAATTTGAATACAGGCTTCGAGTCCCAAGCGCAACTTCGGGGTGCTTTCTCCCGGCTCCAGGGCCTCCCGGAATGGGCGGATATCCATCAGGTCGATGGAAATTTCCTCCTGTATGCTGCGGCCGGTGCGCTGCGTGGCGTTTTCACCAAACTGCAGGCTAAGCCGCCGATCCGTGGAATACGACTCCTCATCAAGACTTAAGTCAAGTCCAATTTCGGCCTGGTCCTGCACAGTTTCCGCTTCCAGTTCCGCGGGCACGGCTGTAGCATCGTCGATGTGCACCACCTGCGCTGCTTCCGGGGCGCCAGGCTGCCCAAGGGGGGTTATCTCCAGCGTCTCATTGGCAATCAGGTGTTCCGAGTCGCTGCTTTCGGCAATGACGGGGAGGACTGTCAACAGGGCGCAAATCAGGCCCATGGACAAGGTTATCGGTCTGAACATGGCAAATTCTCCAACTAACATTTACGCAAACGATTGTGCTATTTTACGGACTTTTCTTGCACTGCCTATACCCAGTTGCCACCACCATTACCGGCCTGATGCATTGCTCAAGGTCGTAAAATCCAGACTTGCATTGTCTCAGGAAGGAAAGTCGTACTGATAACGCACCCACTACCCATCGTATCTTCGGTCGGCTGGCTCCGGGGCAGCAACACTGTAACACGAAGATAGCGCCAATACCCAACTTGCCGCCCGTGCAATACTGGGCTGCAAGTATGCTTCCTGCTTGGACACGCCATACCCATTGGCCCGTTTCAATAGGTTTCGGCAGGTTAACTGCCTACTTCAGGCGCTTTTTCTCCTGGGCCTTGATGCGGTTCCAGGAATCCATGGCGGCTTCGGGGCTGTCGGCCCGCTCATCGCCAAAGACATGCTCGTGGCGACGTATCATTTTCTCGTGCGCGGATTGCAGGGCCTTGCGCAGCGAAAAGCGTCCTTCATCCTCCGCCGCAGCGGCCGTGGCCAACAGGCAGAACAGGACATCCCCAAATTCCTCTTCAATATGGTCGCTTTCGCTATCGCGGAGGGCTTCCTGAAATTCTTCTACTTCTTCTTGCAGGTACGACGCAAAGCTTTTCGCCGTCTGCTTCCGGTCCCAGGGGCAGCCTTCCGGGCCCCGCAAGTAACGGGCGAGTTGCGCCAACGCATTGAACCAGTCGGCCTCGGAGACCGGTGGCTTTTTGATGTGGGGATATTGTTCCATACAGCACCTTTTTTTGTCTTTACCAGGACGCAAGCCGCGCACGCACAGTAACGCCGTTTTCCGATAGCGCATTCCGTTTCGGTGGCGCATCGGTCTTCCGTGACCTAAACTGGTCTTGTGTAGTCAATATGCATGAAGGCAATCGCCTACTTCAAACACCCGATACAGGTCGCGAACAAGCGGCCTGGACGGCGTTTCATAATTGTAACCGGATACGTCAAAAAAAAACTTGACCTGACACCTACGAAGCGTTGCTTAAGCATTCACAAGGAGTATCGGCTATGTCTATAGTATTCCATAAAGCAGCACAACCTGGCTTTGGTCACTTTGCTTTGCTCCTGGGCGCGAGCCTGGTGTTCTTCGCCGGGCTGCAAAGCCTGGAAGTTCAGGCGCAGGAAACAGGCATTGACCAATCTCGCCGCACCGCCATCGTAAACGCCATCGAACGCACGGGGCCAGCCGTGGTAAGCATCAACGTGGTGCAGGTCCAACGCGAGCGGGTGATGGATCCGTTCTTTCAGGATTTCTGGCATTTTTTCAACCGCCCCTTCGCGCCACAGCCCCGGGTCCGTAGCCGCGCCATTGAAAGCATCGGTAGCGGTTTCCTTTTCGATGACCAGGGACATATACTCACAAACTACCACGTAATCCAGGACGCCGACATTTTATCCGTCACGCTGAAAGATGGCCGCAACGTGGATGTTTCCCTGGTCGGTTTTGACGAACGCACCGACCTGGCGGTATTGCGGGCGGAAAACACCACCAGTTTACCCCATGCCCGGCTCGGCACTTCATCCGACCTGATGATCGGCGAGTGGGTCATCGCCATAGGCAATCCCTTTGGCAACATGATGGGCGATCACCAGCCCAGCGCCAGTGTTGGCGTCGTATCCGCCCTGCACCGGCAGGTAAACCGTCGAGTCGGAGGCGGCGACCGTCTCTATCAGGACATGATCCAGACCGATGCGGCGATCAACCCCGGCAACAGCGGCGGACCACTCGTGAACGCATTGGGCGAGGTCGTGGGCGTCAACACGATGATCTTCAGCCGCAGTGGCGGCAACCAGGGACTGGGTTTTGCGATACCCATCGACCGGGTCAAGCGGGTAACGGAAGAGCTGATCGAATATGGTCGACGTCGTAATCCCTGGCTGGGCTTCCACGGCGAAGCCATAGAAACCTTGAATCCCTATTCCCTGCGTGAACTCGGAATTGAATCCCAAAGTGGCGTGCTGGTCACCGAAATGCTGCGAGATTCACCAGCCGCCCGAAGTGGCCTTCAACTCGGCGATGTCATACTGGAAATCAACAGCGTGCCCGTCACCCATCCATCGGAAATCGATTACGAAAGCTGGAGTCTGTTCGTCGGGGACCCGGTGGAACTCGTGGTGGACCGCGCCGGTGAGCATCTGGACATTCGCTTTCGCGTGGAAGAGCTCAGCCGCTAATTCCGGCCGACAGTATTTCCGTAGCACCTATTCATGTTCCCGAGCCAAAACCTCGTCAATCTGTTCGGTTGCGTTAAAAGGCATTTCGCTGCGCATACGCCGCAAAGACGCCAGGGCCAGGGCGCGCGTTTCTTCGGGGCGGTTGGCCTCCGGACGCAGGTGGGCGATGCAGATGTCCACGAAATGCTGCATGGTCTCTTGCAGCTCAAGAATCAACTCCGCGGTTTCCGGCAATTTCGGGGCTTGCGGATGCGACACCAATGCTTCCGGGGTCGCCTCAACGCCCTGGGCCTCCAGGAAGGGCATGAGCAGCTCATCCTGTTTGATTTGGAATTGCTGGGCGAGGTACATGAAATTAAACAGGCCACGCATGGCGGCCCGCTGTATGGCGTGCAGCTCCAGGGGGTCCTGACTCAGGCGACGCAACAAGCGAATACTGTCCTCCGGCGCCCGGCGCAGATGCTCGCGCAGGTAGATCTGAAGCAGCGCATGGTGATGGGGTTCGGCGCCAAGCTGTTCCGCGATAAAACGACGTAATACCGGGTCCGTACTCCGATCCCGCAGGGTGTCAATGATTTCCTGATAATGTTCGGGTTCGGTGGCGATAAGCGGGTAGTACTGCAAGGCCATGCCGACATTTTCATAGGCCTGGCGATCAATCACTTCCTCGCTCTGGTCGGCCAAAGCTTTTCGGGCGTGGGCGATTCCCTCATTGGCGGCATAGAGCAGGAATGCAGGGCGCAGGTGGGCATAGCCTTCATAGTCATAGCGACGCGGGGTCATGGCGGCGCTCAAGCGGGGCGCCGTACGGCTTCTTTCCCGCAGTGCGACTTCCCGTTCGCGTATGCGATTAATTTGCGCCCAATAGCGATATTCCCGGGCGTCCTCGTTGCTTAAGGTGTACTCAATCGTGTCCGCCCCGGCGCTTAGGCCCATGCCCGGCGCCAAACCGAATCCAAGGACCAACAAGACAATAACAGCGCTAAACGATATCCAAGCTTTCATGAAGGCTCCTGAGTAAATATTATGATGAATGCACAACGGCTGCCCTCCCTGCGGGAGAAAGACGTCGAAAAATAACGTTGGGCGCAGAAAACCGTTTACATGCGCTGCCTGTCAGGAACCGTTCTGTTCCGATACAGGCGTCTTGCCCCGGTGAATCAGCCACAGGTTGCGGAAATAAATCAGCACCGTGGCGGAAATCCCCACCACAAAGACCCACTCGCCGCGATGGGTGAAAGAGGCCAATTGCAACAAGGAAGCCAGGATGCTGATGTACCAGAAGACGACTGGCACAATGCTCTTGCGTTTCATCTCGGTCACCAGCCACTGGATCAGGAATCGCAATGCGAAAAACCCCTGCCCCAACACGCCGACGCCTATCCAGAACCAGGTGCTGCGCATCACATTGGGGTCGGCCTGACGGGTAACATCATATTCACGGAGCCAGGTGACGATCAAGAGTCCCATGGCCAAACTGACCAGCATCAGCACTACCCCATGTAGCAGATGACGTTGTCGGCGCGTCAGGCTCTCGCGTTCTTTCCAGATAAAATTCAGATTCCGCGTATAAATGATGATGTTAAAGGAATGGCTCAGCACCCCTACCGGCGACTGGATGTAAAAGCCATAGGCCAGCAGCATCAGCGAGCCCACCGCGCTCAAATACCAGAAAACCACCGGGATGGTGCTTTCACCGCGTTGTTCCGAAACCAGCCACTGAATATAAAAGCGACCATAAAATATGATCGCTGCGCTGATGCCAACCCCTTCCCAGAAGTAGGAAGGCCAGTTTGCCATGTTTATTTCGAACACGAAATCCCCCTGATTACAAGGTTACGCCTATCCGGCTTTTTTCCCGGAGACCACCAGCCTTAACGCTTTTCCAGCACCTCCCCCCCACCCGTTGCAAAATTTCCATCCACAGCATGCTTAGAGCATATTTGCAGCAAACAAATCGGGGATACATGGCCCTGAGGTCATTTCAACACACCGCCTGACTCGTACGCACCCCATATTTAGCATACTGCCGCCCCCTGATGCCATTTTGGCGCCCCGGGCTCCATATCCTATTCTTGTTTTCAACCGTGATTTATGCTGTAAAAACCGGGCATGGAAACAGCTATTGACGGCTTGCCGACGCCCACGACAGCGGCGCCAGACGGGCGAAAAAATTCCCGATGCAGGTGTTGACAAAACGCGGGATCATCTGTTATTATCACTCTCGAAGGGTGAGTGCTAACACCCTCCCCATGAAGCGTCCCGCCCTTTCCGGACGGGACGCGTACCGCAAAAAACACAATCACACGACTGGTTGTACATTAACCATTGGTACTGAGCAAAGGAGAACTATCCATGAAAGTACGTCCGCTTGCAGACCGCATTTTGGTCAAGCGCGAAGAACCCAATGAAACTGTCCGTGGCGGCATTATTATACCCGACACCGCCAAGGAAAAGCCCCAAGAGGGTAAAGTCATCGCCGTGGGTCCCGGCCGGCTTGACGAGAACGGCAACCGCGTCGCGGTTGAAGTGAAAGAAGGGGATCGTATCCTCATGGGCAAGTATGCCGGTACGGAAGTCAAGATCGATGGCGAAGACCACCTGATCATGCGCGAAGACGACGTATTGGCAGTAATTGAGTAAGTTGAATACAACCTACAACCTGCGAGGATAGGATTGCAACTATGGCAAAGCAATTAGAATTCGGTGAAGACGCCCGTAGACATATTCTGTCCGGCGTAACAAAACTGAGCAAGGCGGTGAAAGCCACCTTGGGCCCGAAGGGCCGCAACGTAGTGCTCGACAAGAAATGGGGTTCTCCGACCGTCACCAAGGACGGGGTGAGCGTCGCCAAGGAAATCGAGCTGGAAGACAAGTACGAAAACATGGGCGCGCAGATGGTCAAGGAAGTCGCTTCCAAGACCTCGGATGTGGCCGGTGACGGCACCACCACCGCGACCCTGCTTGCCGAATCGATTTTCCGTGAAGGCCTGCGCAACGTCACTGCCGGCGCCAATCCGATGGCGCTGAAGCGTGGTATTGATAAAGCGGTGGACGCCATTGTGAAAGAGCTTGCCAAGCAGAGCAAGCAGGTCCGCAATGACAAGGAAGTGATCAAGAACGTCGCTGCCATCTCCGCCAACAGCGACCAGGAAATCGGCAGCATCATCGCCGATGCGATGGAAAAGGTCGGCAACGACGGCACGATCACGGTGGAAGAGGCCAAGGGCATCGAGACCACCCTGGAAGTCGTGGAAGGGATGCAGTTCGACAAGGGCTACCTGTCGCCGTACTTCGTCACCGACAACGACACGATGGAGTGCTCGCTGGAAGACTGCTATATCCTGATTCACGAGAAGAAAGTCTCGAATCTGAAAGACCTGCTGCCGTTACTGGAGCAGGTCGCCAAGAGCGGCAAGCCGTTGCTGATCATCGCCGAAGATATCGAAGGCGAAGCCCTGGCCACGCTGGTGGTGAACAAGATTCGCGGCACCTTCACCGCGGCCGCCGTCAAGGCGCCCGGCTTTGGTGATCGTCGCAAGGCCATGCTCGAAGACATCGCCATCCTGACCGGTGGCCTGGCCTTCTCCGAAGACCTGGGCCGCTCGCTGGAGAGCATCACCCTGAGCGATCTGGGCCGCGCCAAGCGTGTCACCATCGACAAGGACAGCACCACTATTGTGGAAGGCGCCGGGTCGAGCGATGATATCAAGAACCGGATCAACCTGATTCGCCGTCAGATCGAATCCACGACCTCCGACTACGATCGCGAAAAGCTGCAAGAACGCCTGGCCAAGCTGGCCGGTGGTGTGGCCGTGATCAACGTGGGCGCGGCGACGGAAATCGAAATGAAAGAGAAGAAGGCCCGCGTGGAAGACGCCCTGCACGCCACCCGCGCCGCCGTGGAAGAAGGCATTGTTGCCGGCGGTGGCGTGGCCCTGCTGCGCTGCCAGGAATCCGTGGACTACTCCGGACTGGAAGGCGACGAGGCCATCGGCGCCAAGATCGTGATCCGTTCTCTCGAAGAGCCCCTGCGTATCCTCGCCGCGAATGCGGGCGATGAAGGCGCCACGGTCGTCCAGAACGTCCGCGCCAAGAAGGGCAACGTGGGCTACAACGCCCAAAGCGGTG
>SKJD01000039.1 GCA_007116095.1 Candidatus Hydrogenedentota bacterium | reverse complement strand
GTGTTGGGATTGGCGCTGCTCTCGTTCCAGACCAGGTCGTCTTCTTTGAGGCCGGGTATGGGGGCGTCCAGATGCAGTGTGATGCGCGGTGCGCGGGGGCTGCCGGAGGACCTATCGGTTTCCAGGGTTCCGTCCACGGCTGTCAGGGTGCGTCGGCCAAGTAGTTTGCCGCCGGGCACATCATAGGCCACGAGGGTGTCGCCGGGAGCCAACGGCACGATGCCCAGGGGGAAGTTCTGGACGACCTCGATTTCCGTGGGCGATACGATCTCTTGCACGTAGGACATGTGTGTCGAGATATTGAAGGCGTCGTCGTTCATCCCCTCGAAATGACAGTCCTCCCAGAGCAAGTTGGCATAGTTGCCTTTGACATGGAAGCCGTCGCGCCAGGAGGAGGTATGGCGCTGGGTGCCGGGTTTCGGGCGGATGTTGACGTTGCGGTTGATAACCTCGCCCCGGTTGCCGTGGATTCCGAAGACAAACCAGGGGGCCGACCAGACGTCGATGTCCGTGAAATAGATGTCCTCGTTATGGCGAATCCGGAAGACTTCTTCGCCGCCCCGGTGGGCCACGCCGCGTACTGGCAGGCTGACGACGGTCTCATCTACCTGGATGTGATCATAGTGGCCAAATTGCTCGGCCTCCAGCCGGATGATACGGTCCGCCAGGCTTTCCGGATAGGCCTCGCGGCTGTCGGCCACCCAGTAGTGCCGCCCAATCAGCGTGTGCGGTCCTTCAAGCCAGACCATCCCGAAATAGGCCTGTTCGCCGCCCGTGCGGGTGGGGCCGCCCAGCGGCGGCAGATCAAATTCGTCGAAGACGCGCAAATCCACCCAGCGCTCTTCGGCATTCTTCGCCACCACCACGCCGTCGGCAAAGGGCAGGGGATGGTAGTCGATATTGAAGTTGCGCACGTCGATGCGCGCACAGTCCCGCAGATGCATGAATCGCACATCGCCCGCTAGCAGAAAGGTCGCGTCAGCGCCGTCGATGCCACGATCCTGCACGCCTTCCCAGTCAATCACGTAGCTTTCGGGCACATGCTCAATATAATAGCTGCTATCCGATTCAAAGCGCAGTTGCGCCGGGGCGGGGGCCTCCAACAGCGCTTTCAAAGCCGTCTGCATGGCCGCGCCGTCGTCCGTCACGCCATCGCCCACCAGGCCGAAATCTGCTGCATGCAGGACTGTTTCAAAATTGATGGGCGTGTATGCCATGGCAAAACCTCCCGCATTCAGCAAGAGCACGCAGCATATCGGGATGATGTAGCGTGGAAGGCTGCGTTGGTTGGCGCTTTTCAGGCATGTAGTATGTATTGGTTGCAATGGCTTGGCCTCCGTCATAAACACAAACAGTACTCCCGTGGCCAATAGTGCTGTGCGGACTACGGACCGGGTTTTCATGCGATTTTGATGCCGGCCGGTTCTATGCTTAGTCGACGATTTCCTGAGACTCCGGCGCCTGGCTATTGAATAGCAACAAGGTAAAGAAAATGCCCACAATCATCGTAAACAACCCATAGAATACGAAGAAATTGCTCTGCTTGTCTACTGAATTTTTTGCCGTTTCCATTACACAACTTGCCCCATTGCGGTTAGTGTGGCGAACCAACATAAATTATCACTGGTAAAACACTATGCTCAAAACATGATACACCGGCACAATCCCACAATGCATCCCTGTGCAAAAAATGGCGTTGGAGGGAGGATAATTACGAAAAACAGGAGTGGCTATGCTAGGATCGGTGCCGGAGAAACTAAATGGGTAACGACAATCAATCCGCCATAAAAATTATCATCGCAGTCGGTCTGTTGGCTGCGGTTTTCCTGTTTTTGCTGGCCATAAGTCTGCGTAGCTCCATGGAGCCGCGGGAGGAAGAGCGGGTCCAACTGGGGATGAACTATTCCGCCTTCGATTATGACCGGGCCATGGAGGATATCGCTTATATGGAGTCACTCGGCCCCCGCCCCAGCGTATCGGAAGCGCTGAACGAGCTGCGCTCGTATCTCCTTTCCGAGCTGGCGGATGTCGGCCTGGAAGTCCGGCAATATCCTTTCGTGCTGGAAGCAGACTCCGCGGTGACGGCATCCGACGGCGAAGGGGTGAATCTCGTCGCGGTGGTGGAAGGCGATGCGCCGGGGGTTGTGTTGGTTGGCGCCCATTACGACAGCAAGGTCCGCAGTGACATAGAATTTGTAGGGACCAATCAGAGCGCCTCCGGCGCGGCCTGGCTCCTGGAGATGGCGCGATTGTGGGGACCCGAACGCAGCGGTCGCAGCTTGTGGCTGGTCTGGTTTGACGGGCATGAAGCGGTCGATGAGGCCATCACCATGCCGGCGCTTCAGGGCAGTCAGGCCCTGGTGGCTCAACTGGAAGCAGAACAGCGGTTGTCGGCAATCGACGCGATGATCTATGTCGGCCAGATCGGAGACTGCTACTTGAATATTTCCCGGGATGAAGGCGCGCCCGCATGGCTGTGGGAGCAATTCGAGGAAACAGCGACGCGCCTGGGCTACCGAAAGCATTTCAGTCAGCGTCGTCAGGGCTTCCTGGGCGACTTCAAGGCCTTCCGCGAAGCGGGGATGCCGGCGTTGGCGCTGGTGGATTTCGTTTATGGCGGTTCCATTCTAAACCACAGCAATTTTTGGTACACGGAAGAAGACCGGATCGACAAGCTCTGTGGTGAAAGCCTGCGGGCGGTGGCGGATGTAATGGTGCATGCATTGCCCGGTCTGGAACGTCGGCTGGATGAAGCGCTTGAGGGGGAAGATTGATCGTGGAATTCAG
>SKJD01000185.1 GCA_007116095.1 Candidatus Hydrogenedentota bacterium | reverse complement strand
GAGCAATTCCAATGCGCCATTGTTCGTGCTGCCTCAAGGGCTCACAAAAGCGTTTCGCGCTGATATCGCTTTTGCCGGTATCGAGCGTCGAGATGAACGGGGACATGTAGTGGACCTTCATTCCCTCCGGCATACCTTCATCACCTGGCTGGCCCAAAGTGGTGCTTCTGTTGCAGTGACCCAAAAGATGGCCCGACATTCCGATCCCAAGCTGACCATGGGCATCTATACCCACCTTGGTATGAACGATTTGGCGGCTGCCGTCGAAGCCTTGCCCGAGGTAAGTGTGGTAGAAACCGATAGCGGAAGCACTTCCACGGAAGTGGACGAAGAAGCAGAAGAGGGTATTCGAAACGACAATTCTAATGGCAAATCAGGCGAATCGGTGTCACTGAAAGTGTCATGTCCGAGTGACACCGCCAGGCAGAATATGTCGCAAACTGACATAACTGCACCTGATGACAAAAATTTAACTTCGAGCGTAAGTGCTTGTTTTGAAGGGGTTTATAATGGTGAACGGGGCGGGGATCGAACCCGCGACCACCGGATTAAAAGTCCGATGCTCTACCAACTGAGCTACCCGTTCATTGTGTGATCTATGCGTAATGGATTGACGTGCTGTGCGTTGTCATGTGTTTGGCGCCGGGCAAGATGTTCAGGTGGGATTGGGGTTGTCTTACCGGGCAGTGCGGTGCAAACTATACCGGATTCTGTTCGGTCTTGTCAATTTTTCTTGTGTTTTTTTCGCGCTGGCGCTTATCCGAAGTTTGGCGTCGGGTGTCTGGAGTAGGGTGATCTGCGTATAAATGCGATGATCGACGCGTGGGCGTGGCATTGTTTTGTCCGGCTGGGGTACCATGGTGGCGTTCATGAATGGTACCGGAAAGGAGGTCGTGATGCATAGCAATGAGACGCTGCCGCCAGCGCCGCGTTTACTCTCGGTAGCGCAGATGCGGGAGGCGGACCGTCGCTGTATTGAGGAGTTGGGCATGCCTGGCGCGGTGTTGATGCAGCAGGCGGGATCGGCGATCTTTGAGGTATTGCAAAGCCTGAATCCACAGGGCAGGCCGCTGGGGGTGGTTTGTGGCAAGGGCAACAATGGGGGCGATGGGTTTGTGGTGGCGCGTCTGGCGATGCTCGCGGGTTGGGAGACGCAGGTCTTGCTGCTTGCTGATCCGTCGGAGCTAACCGGAGACGCAGCCACCTTCCTGCAAGTTTACCGGCGGCTTGGCGGTCCCCTGGAAGCTGCGACAACCCGAACGGCAGCGTTGCAGGGCCTGGAGCGTCTGGCGACGTCGGGCTGGCTGCTGGATGCGTTATTGGGCACGGGGGTCACCGGCGCTCCACGGGGACTGATGGGCGATGTGATTGCAGCGTGGCCGGAAGCGCCGACGGTGGCTGTGGATATCCCCTCGGGGTTGGATGCAGATACGGGAATTCCGTCGGAGCCTTGCATTCATGCGTCTCATACGGTGACAATCCAGTATGGCAAGCAGGGTTTTTCCAACCCCGCTGCGCAGTCTTACCTGGGGCAGGTGCATGTGGTTGACATAGGCATTCCCCCGGTCTGTGCGGACGATGCGGCCTGGTCCCGATTACAGGCGCGTTTCGGGTAAATCGATGCGTTGCTTTCTTGCCATCCCGCTCCCTGCGGCGCAAAAGCAGGCGTTGGCCGATTTACAGCATGGCTTGCGCGCCCCGATGTTGCCGGTATCCTGGGTGCAGCTATCATCCATGCACCTTACCTTGCGTTTTCTTGGAGATATCTCAGAGAGCACGGTAGCGGAGCTGCAAGCTGCGGGGAAGGAATCCTTTGCGTCGGCGGAGCGTTGCATTTTACGGCCAGCAGGCTTGGGATGCTTTCCCAATATGCGGCAACCCGCGGTGCTTTGGGTTGGTCTGGAAACAGTGGCCGGCGACTTACAGGACTTGCAACAGCGGGCGACTTCCCTGGCAAAAGCAGTGGGGCTGGGTCCGGAAAAGAAACCGTTTTACCCCCACCTGACCCTGGCCCGCCTGCGTATGCGACCGTGGAAGGCGGCCTATGCCGCCCCACTCCGCCAACTGCAGGATGCCATGGCCACCCTGACGGATTTCACAGTGGCATCGTTTACCGCGACATCGGTCGTGTTGTACAAGAGCACCCTGCGCCGTGAAGGCGCTTTACATGAAGCACTCATGGAGTTTCCCCTGAATGATGAACCTCGTCCTGCTCAGCCTGATCGGTAATATAATAACCTTGTACATGCTGGTGGTTCTGCTGTATTGGACAGCGCCCTGGCTGGAACTGAATTTACATCAGGGCTATTGGCGTCTCATACCACGGGCGGCATCGCCGCTGGTGAACAGCATCCGGAAGGTGCTGCCCTCCATGGGGCCAATGGATTGGTCGCCACTGGCCGCTGTTATGGCGCTCTGGCTACTGCGATTGCTGCTGGTGCAATATTGATGGACGGGTTCTGGAGAAAGTACTGGCGGGGCAACACGCCACCTTCTGAAACGCCTTCTGAAACGCCTCCGGGATCGCCTGAGCCTGACTGGCGTGCGGCCCGGGAATCCATGGTATCTACGCAGTTACGTTCGCGCGGTATCCGTGACGAACAGCTTTTGAAGGTAATGGCGCAAATACCCCGGCACCGATTTGTGCCGCCAGAGGTACAGGACAGGGCCTATGAGGATCGCCCGACGCCCATCGGCTGCGCCCAGACGATATCCCAGCCCTATATGGTGGCGGCAATGACCGAGTTGCTGGCCTTGCAGCCGACGGATCGGGTCCTGGAAATCGGCACAGGTTCGGGCTATCAAAGCGCGGTTCTGGCTGCATTGGCGCAAGAAGTTTATACTATAGAACGGCATACAGACCTGGCCGAGCAGGCCCGTGAAACTCTGGCTGAATTGGGGGTCCACAACGTCACTGTCGTTGTCGGCGACGGCACCCAGGGCCATCCGGAGGCCGCTCCCTACAACGCAATTCTAGTGACCGCCGGCGCTCCCGCCGTACCCGCCGCTTTGAAAAATCAGCTCGCTGTTGGCGGACGTTTGCTTTGTCCCGTGGGTGACCGGGAAATGCAACAGCTCTGTCGGATCGTTCGCCGAAGTGAAGCGGAATTTGACGAGGAAGACGGCATTAAATGCATTTTTGTGCCGCTCCTGGGCCGCTCCGGCTGGCCGGAGAACACCCATTGAACACCGACGTCCGATGCGGGGTTAATTCGGTCGGATTTGGCCCGTAATGTAACTATTGCTAGTTTTATTGCTAATTTTTGTATATATGATGTATACTCTCCCGCTTGAACAGCTTGCGATATTGGGGGCGCCGGGGAATGCTTTGTGGTGTGCGCATGTTCAAGACTCGGTAACATTTTGAATTTAATACAGCCTGCGGGAGGATTTACATGACCGAAGCGAAACTGATCCTTGACAACAAGGAATACACATTTCCAACCTTTAAGGGTTCGGAAGGCGAGGTGGCTTTTGACATCTCCAAGCTGCGCGCCCAGTCTGGCGCGATCACCTACGATCACGGCTACGGCAACACGGGATCGTGTAAAAGCGCCATCACCTTCATCGACGGCGACAAGGGAATTCTCCGCTACCGGGGCTATCCCATTGAAGAGCTGGCGGGTAAGAAGCCCTTCGGGCAAGTCGCCTACCTGTTGATTCACGGCGAACTGCCCAACGATGAGCAGGCCCGCAAGTGGCGCAATTCCTTCACCGAAAACAGCCTGCCGCATGAGAGCCTGTTGAAATTCTTCGATCGCTTTCCGGTGACAGCACATCCGATGAATATCCTGGCCTCAATGATTTCGGCCATGTCCTCTTATTATCCGTATGACTCGGAAGACGAAGACCACATCAACCTGAATATTTTGCGCCTGCTGGGTCAGGTGAAATCTCTGGCTGCTTTCTCGTACAAGAAATCCGTCGGACAGCCTTTCGTCTATCCCCTTTCCGGCTTTAGCTACGCCGCCAACTTCCTGCGGATGATGTTTGCCGAGCCGATGGAAGAATACCAAGTCCCAGTGGTTGCGGAAAAGGCGCTGGACGTCCTGCTGACACTGCATGCCGACCACGAACAAAACTGCAGCACCTCAACGGTGCGCATGGTGGGCAGTAGCCAGGCCAACCTCTACGCGAGCATATCCGCAGGTGTTAACGCACTGTGGGGGCCGCTGCATGGTGGCGCCAACCAGGCCGTGCTTGAAATGCTGGAGAAGATCGCCGCTGACGGGCATGATTACAAAAAGTACGTCGAGATGGCGAAGGACAAGGACTCCAGCTTCCGTCTGATGGGCTTTGGCCACCGGGTTTACAAGAGCTACGATCCGCGGGCCGCACTGCTGCGTAAAATGTGTGACGAGGTGCTGGAAGAAATGGGGGTACAGGATCCCCTGCTCGACATTGCCAAGGCCCTTGAAGACGTCGCCCTCACCGACGACTATTTCCTGGAACGCAATCTCTATCCGAACGTGGACTTCTACAGCGGCATCATGTACCGCGCCATGGGCATTCCCACGGACATGTTCACGGTGCTCTTCGCCATGGGCCGTATGCCGGGGTGGATTGCCCACTGGCTGGAAATGCGTGCTGACCCCGATGGGCGCATCCATCGTCCGCGTCAGATTTTCACCGGCCACCCGGAACGCCATCTTGAAGGGTAACATTCGCCCTAGCCTATAGCGGCCGCCTGTATTGACAAGACAACGCCTTACAGTCTCTCGCTTACAGGCAGCATCATCCCAGGACTTTAATACCGTCCGGAAACTTTTTTCCGGGCGGTATTGTCTATAACGCCAATTGACAGAACGATATCTGGCCAGGCAGAACCTGTCATCGGGCAGAATAAGGCAAATACATCGCAAAACTTCTGTGTTGCATTTTGTGTTAATATCGTTTGACAGCCAGGTTAGACTATGGTATACTCTGTTTGCGTTGACAGCTCTTCGGTGGGTTGTGCATGCACGAAATAGAAAGTTGTCTTTTAACCCTGACCAATAGCAGTGTTTGGCTGGGTTATTGTTGTTTTGAGTTGTTTTTGACGAATACTACCCCAAGTAGCATGTCGTAACCAACGCTGCGATCTGAGGTAATCGAATCGCATGCCTATCTACTCCAGAGACATCGTGCTCCAGGTGCTCTCGGCTACAGACATTACGGACATCATCGGCCCGGTAGTCTCGCTGAAACCGGCGGGACGCGGTCGCATGAAAGCACTGTGTCCATTCCATCAGGAAAAAACCCCTTCATTTATCGTCAATCAGGAACGTCAGACCTTTCATTGCTTCGGCTGTAGCAAAGGAGGCGACGCACTTTCCTTTGTGCAGGAGAATTTAGGGTTAACCTTTATTGAGTCTCTGAGAATGCTTGCCGACCGGGCGGGCATCCAGCTACCTGCGGCTTCGCCACAAGCGCAACAGGCCGATTCGCACCGGCATCAGATACTGGATTTCAGCCGTTTTGTCGCGCGTTTTTATCGGGATGCTTTGTTGAAAGCGCATCCGGAGAGTCCGGCCGTACAATATTTGAACCGGCGCGGGATTTCCGACGCCACCTTGGAGCGCTTCGCGGTGGGCTTGGCCCTGCGCGGTGGAGAATCCCTACGTGAAGCGGCCGCCCGGAAACAATATCCCCTGTCGGTGCTGGAAAGCTCCGGGCTGGTGCGGCGGGGTGAACGCGGCGGCATGTATGATTTTTTCCGGGATCGGATTATCTTTCCTGTCCGTGATGTGGCCGGTAATTATGTAGCATTCGGGGGCCGTGCGCTGGACGACTCCCCCGCCAAGTATATCAATTCGCCCGAAAACCCGGTGTATCGCAAAAGTCGTGTGCTTTACGGGCTGCATGAGGCCCGAGACACTTTGCGTCAGTCGGAATATGCGTTGGTAGTCGAGGGTTACTTCGACTTATTACGCTGTTTCGACAGTGGACTGGAAAATGTCGTAGCCACCTGCGGCACCGCGCTGACCCTGGAGCAGGCGTCGTTACTACGGCGCTACGTCCACGAGGTGGTCTTGCTTTATGATGGCGATGCGGCTGGCGTAAAAGCTGCGCTGCGTGGCGTAGCCGTATTGACCGAAGCAGGCTTGCGCGTGCGCGCCCTGCAATTGCCGCAAAACCAGGATCCGGATGACTTTATCCGGGAGCAGGGCGCGGAAGCGTTGCGTGAGCGAATAACCAATGCGTCGGATTTTATTGGCTTTTATGTGGACATGAGCCGTGACCGGGCCCATAGCATCGAGGGCCGGACGGAAATTGCCCAGGAGCTCTTTGGTATTGTGCGTCATATTGATGACGCCATGCGGCTGGATGAATACCTCAAGGAAATCGCCACCGCCCTGGACCTCAACGCCTGGGCCTGTCGCCAAGAATTTGAAAAGTATCTGCGGGAGGGACGCAAGCGAGAAGCCTGGGCCGCCCGAATGCAATCGACAGAAGCGGAAAACGAGGCGAAGCCGGTGGTGAACCGCGATGACGCGGTGTTCCTTGCGGTGCTTTTGAATGACAGTGAGGAGCGGCAACGTATACGTACGCTATTGCGCGGAATTCCCCTGGGCGACAGCCCGTTGGAACGGATAATGCGCCTGCTGCTTCAACGCGACGATCTGGACAAACTGCTGCATGATCTGGAGCAGCCCGAAGCGCGTAGTCTGTATACTGCGGCGATGGCTTGGGAATCGGACGTAGACGACATCCCGGAAGACCTGCTGGACAAGCGCGTAAACCGTGTCATGCGTGATGCGCTCCAGCAGCAATGCGACATAATCCGGCGCGCCATTGAAGAGGCGGCGCGAAATGCGGACACCCAGCGTTATTGGGAACTCCTGGCCGAGCAGGGCAAGCTCACGCGCCAGATGGAACAGGTCGGTGTCACGTAGTTCGCGGCTTCGCAGCGCAATCATGGATTGCACCCTATTTTAATCGTACGTTCCGTTACCATGAATTGTATTTTCGAAGTCCAATCAGACAGCATGCGCATTAATAATCTACAGTGTAGGGTAGCGATACACTTTACCTCCTACTTATCAAAAAATGGTCTGGACTTTTAACCTGAATGAGGACAACCATGGCCGTAATCCCTGGAATGCAAGAATCCGAGCAAGTGATGGACGAAGTAAAGCAGAACAAGACCAAAGAAGAAGTCTTGGAGCGCGCCAAAGAGCGAGGCGCCATTTCTTATGACGACCTGGAGGAGCTGTTGCCGGAGGACGCCACCGTCGATGAAATCGATGAGGTGATGGTGGCGCTGAGCGACACAGATGTCGAGGTTGTCGATGAATACAAAATCGACGCCGAGACCAAGGCCCGCGAAGAGCGCGAAGAGCGTATTGCGCGCCAACTGGAACTGCGCCGGGAAGCCGCTGCGCAGAACCGGCTGGAACGTGCGGATGATCCCGTGCGCATGTACTTGCGTGAAATGGGCAGGGTTCCCCTGCTCACCAAAGACCAGGAAGTGTCCATCGCCAAGCGGATCGAAGCGGCCGAGCGGGAACTCAATGAGGTGCTCCTGAGCACGCCCTATACGCTGAAAGAAATCCAGATGCTTGCGGCGCGTATTCTGGCTGGTCGCCTGAATTATTCCCAGATCACGGAAAACGAAGATGTGCGCTACCACCACCGCTTCGTCAAAGACTTGCCGGACAACATGGAAAACCTCGTTCAGTTGGACCACCATATCGAGTCGCAGGAAAAGCGCTTGCGCCGCAGCAATCTCTCCGAGAAGAGCGTTGCAAATATTTACAGCAAGATTGACGGCTTCCGGGATGAACAAATCGACATCATCCGCTCCTTTGACCTGAAGTCCCGAGAAATCATGAAGATCGGGCGGAAAATCAAGGGCCTGAAGCGGCGGATTGCGGCGGCTACGGATGAAATCGACCGCGTAGAGCGTGAGATCGGGCACCCTTCCGAAGAAATCCACAAAATGGCCGTGGCCATACGCCGCTCACCGTCGGCGGCCAAACGCTACAACCTCGACAAGGAAGTCATCCTGGAAGCGGAACGCCGCCTGCTCTCGGCGCAGCGCCGTATCGATCAGATTCGCAATGACACGCGCCTGGACGCCAGCGGCATCAACCGCCTGATCGACCACATCAAGCAAAAAGAAGACAACATCTACAATGCCAAGATGGAGCTGGTCGAAGCGAACCTGCGTCTGGTGGTGAGTATCGGCAAGAAGTACACCAACCGTGGCATGTCGTTCCTGGACCTGATTCAGGAAGGCAACATCGGGCTGATGAAGGCGGTGGACAAGTTCGAGTACCAGCGTGGTTACAAGTTCAGCACCTACGCCACCTGGTGGATTCGTCAGGCCATCACGCGCTCCATCGCCGACCAGGCCCGGACAATCCGTATTCCTGTACACATGATCGAGTCGATCAATAAGCTGGTGCGCACAAGCCGCCGTCTGGTTCAGGAACTGGGTCGGGAACCCAGCCCGGAAGAGATCGGCGAAGAGATGGAAATGACCGCTGACAAGGTGCGCTCCATCCTCAAGATTGCCCAGGAAGCCATTTCGCTGGAAACCCCGGTCGGGGATGAAGGCGACTCCAGCTTCGGCGATTTCATCGAGGACAAGAGCGCCGAGAACCCAGCCAACTCCACGGCTTTCACGGTCTTTCAACAGCAGTTGGACAAGGTGTTGAGTTCGCTTACCGAGCGGGAAGAGAAGGTGCTGCGGCTGCGCTTCGGCCTGGGCGACGGTTATCCCCGCACCCTGGAAGAAGTCGGCAGTGTCTTCAACGTTACCCGTGAGCGCGTCCGTCAGATCGAAGCGAAAGCCCTGCGCAAGATGCGGCACCCCAACCGCTCGCGTGAGTTGAAAACTTTCGTGGACTGGAGCCTGAGCACCTGATCCATTTCCATATCTCCTCCCCCACTCCGGCGGGACCGCACAGAAAAGCGGCCCCGCCGTTTTTCTGTATAGGTCGGGACCGCGTTTACGCAAGTCGCAGGCTGTTGAGGGCAGGCGCTACTTGAGCTTCTCCGTAGCCGCAAAGGCGGCGTCCATCCGTTCTCGGAGATCGTCAAAGTCTTCCAGGCCCACGGAAAGCCGGATCAGGTAGCGGGAAATACCGATGGATTCCGCCCAGTCCAGCTCTTGATAATGCGCCAACAAAGTATAGGGGCAGGCGAGGGTGAAGTTATTGCCCAGGCTGGGACCTTTGGAGACCCGCAGGTGATCATAGAAGATCGGAGCACGCCGGGCGGCGTCTTTCAGGAGCAGCGTGAAAAGTCCGCCATACCCCCCATCTTCACGGAGCACCACATCATAGGCGCCGGGTATGCGGTATTTCGGATAGTAGACCGCTTCAACCAACGGATGTTGCTGTAGGTAATCACAGAGCGCGGCCGTCGTCCCGTTGATGCGCTGCATGCGGGGCGCGAAACTGCGGGAATTTTCCTCAAGCGCCACGGCATCCTCGCCCCAGAGCAGGTCCTGGTGATTCGTTTCCAGGAAATAGTGGAAGGCTTTGTAGTGCGGCGACTCCACGTTCAGCACCAGTGAACCCGCCATGACATCTCCCGTCCCGGAGAAATACTTCGTCAGACTGGTTACCAGCGCGTCCACATACGGCAACAGCGCCACGTTGTAACAGGTACCCACGGTGTCATCCACAATCAGCGGCACATTATGCTTGCGCAGCAAAGCCGATAAACGCGGGATATGCGCGCCGTCGAGCAGCGGGTTGCCCGGAAACTCGGTAATCACGCCAGAAACCGTTTCCTGCTCCAACAGGGTCTCCAGGGCGCTCAGGGCCTCCTCGTTCGGATGGGGAAAGAAGTGGGCGCCAGGTCCCCAGACCGTCTGAATCTTGTAGACATCCACATAGGGAAAACCGAGCTGGACATTCTTCGCCCCGGGACGCTGTGCTTGTGTCATGGCCAGGGCTTCGGTCAGGGCGGACATGCCGGAGGGATAGAGGTACACCGCATCTTTCCCGGTGCCCGAACATTCCTCGATGCGTTGGCGAATGATTTGCTTGGCCTTCGCTCCGTCTTTGACGTCCTGACGGCCTTCCAGGGTAGCCTGGGCGCGTCGGGAGCTGACGATTTCCCCGAAGTGCTGCCAGAACTGCCGTGCGGCCGGAAAAGCCGCCTCGGGAAAGAGCACCACATAGATACCGTTCTCGCCGTGGGGAAGCACCCGCGGTCGACAGCCCGTCTTCGCCGTCAGGTAAGCCGCGCAACGCTGGGCCGTCTCTTCCGAGGGGAGCGCCAGGGCCGCTTCACCAGGGCGCGCATGGCTCTCCTGGCACTGCGCAATCAGCCGCTGTACGTAGGGGTGAATGACGAAACGTGGGTAGCCGCTGCTCATGCGCTCCAGAACGCTCAAGTCCCCTTCCTCATACCCCACCACATGCGCCCACAGCGGCAGCGCCACCGACGCGGCGTGCGGGGTATCCGGCAGGGGTTTCCCCAAGTCGCCTTCCTCCCACAACGGCGCCTTGCAAAGGGATGAAAAACAGGCCGTCGGGATACCCTCGGATTTCTCTGATTCGCTTGTCGAAACCTTATCTTGTACCAATGCT
>SKJD01000281.1 GCA_007116095.1 Candidatus Hydrogenedentota bacterium | reverse complement strand
TTGGCAATGGCGAGACTGTCGCTGAAACGGGTTATGCGGTTATGGCTAACGACATGCCCCTGGCCGTAGACATTCACCCCGGTGTGGGATCCGGCCATGTACGCGCCCCGTTCCCGCGGATACCAAACTTCGTCCAGACCGGTAAGTACATTGTCGGTAACATGCCAGTTGCGGGAATGCTCCGTGCTCGTCCAAACCCCGTTGATAACCGATGCTATATGGCAGCGCCGCACCGTCAGGCCATCCACGCCAGGGCCACCGCGCTCGATGTTGATGCCAGTCTGTGTGCCGGTGCGAATCGCCGTGTGGGCGCGTCGCAGGGTCAGGTCTTCAAAGATCAGGTGGTGGGCTTCCAGCAGTTGGAAGAGGTCGGTCTCGTGATCAACGCCTTCGATGATGCTCGCTCCAGCGCCAGCCCCGCGAAAGGTGATGGGACGCCCGGCTTCGCCTGAACGGGTCAAGATATAGGGCGCGGAACCCGCCACATGGAGGCCAGGGTGCAGATACAGGATATCCCCCGGTTCCGCGACGGCATAAGCTTCCATGAGGCCTGGAAAGATCAGAGCAGCATCTGCTTCCGGTCCTTCCCTAGGAGGCGCTAGCGAATCCCCTTCTTGCGGCAATACATGCAGGATACGGGCATCATCCGGGGCCTGTGCTTCCTTGCGGGTCGTGGCTTCCAGATAAATTGACGCCTCCGGAGCGCCGCCGTCTGGATCCTGCATGGTAAAACGCAATTCGTAGGACGCGCCTGGCGTTAAATTAAAAACGCTCCCTGCGAATAGATTCGGGGAGCGAAAATGACGTTTGTTGTAGCGGGCGGCGATCTCATGGTTGATACGTAGCATCGGCAGGGCCTCGCGCCACTCCGATGCGCCTGCTTCCCGGTAAGCTACTTCCACAGTCGCATTGCGGTTACCATCGCCTTCAATAAACCATCGAAAGCCCAGGTTTTCCAAGGTCGGGGGATCAATGATCAGCTCGCCAGGTATGACGGCGTTGCCTTGATCGCCGACAGGAAAGCCCTGAACAATATCAGGGTCAAATTCCCAGATTTCATAGGCGATGGCCGGCATTATCGCTAAGGTGCAGAGTAGCGTAACCAAGAGTATGCCCGGCAACACGCTTTCGGTACATTCCCATTTTAGACCGCGATGGGCGGTCCGGTTGCTGGTGGTTCGGAACATGCGGCAATTCCTCCATGCCGAAGCTGCGAACCTGAAACACCTGAAACACAGGATGTACTTAGAGCTCTTGCTCCATGAGTTCGATTTCGCGCTCGATGCGGTCGGCGTTGCGCCACTCGGCGCCCCGTTCCCGCCAGAATTCCAGCGCATTGATGGACTCATGTTGCATGTTGCGCAGGTCCACGATGGTCGGCGAAACGAAGACCAGGAGATGGGTGACATCGGCCTCCGACTTGCGTGAGCGGAACGGCATCCCCAGGAGCGGCAGCGCGCCCACAATAGGAATTCGGGTTTCTGTGCGGCGCACAACCCGGCTGGACAGGCCGCCTATCACCAAGGTTTGGCCATTGGGAACCATGACGAACCCGGTTTGGGAACGCTTGGATATCACTGGCAGGTCCACGCCCCGGACGGAGTCGATTCGCATGATGTCGGTTACTTCGAGCTGGGTCAGATTGAGCTGCACGAAGTCGTTGGGTAAAATGGTCGGTTGCACCTCCATGTTCACCCCGATATCCCGCCAATCGACACTGAGTGACGGTGTGCCTTGGGGGTAGGAGACATCCTGGTACGGCACTTGAGAACCGGCCCGAATAGTGGCTTGGGCATTGTTGATGACCAGCAGCTCTGGCTTGGAAATCAGGTCCACGTCGGCGCGGGATTCGGCGGCGCGAAAGACGGCGTCGAGGGTGCCGTAGTCCGATTCGACCACGCTGGCCGCCAGGCCAAAGCCTTCGCGCGCTTGCAGTCCCGTCCCGAGGTTGTTGTTTTCGTCGGGGCGCATGGGCGGGGCAAAATAATTCTGATCGGGCACGGGCAGCGTCACCGGGCGGAAATCCCGCACCGGATCAAACACATTGGTCGTGACCTGCTGCACCGAACCGCTCTGCTCTTCGCCATCGACAAAGCGACGGTAGTTGAGGTTGGCTCCGATGTCGCGCAGGCCGACTTCGTTGGTCTCGCTGATCCAGACCTGGATTTGTACCTGCCGCACGTCGACCGGTCCCGAAGGCGGTGGCGGCTCTTCCGGTGGCGGGGCTTCTTCCGGCGGCGCTTCTTCGGGCGGCGCCTCATCCTGGGCGAATGCAGCCCCACTCAGCCCCAGCAAACAGACCAGAAAGACAGCCAGGCAACGTATCCAGAAGCCTGTAACCCCTGACCGGGCGCCGGAAACTGCGTATTGCGCATCGTCAAGATGTGTGTTCTTCATTACTTCTGCCTTCACCCTACCTGTCATCGGATTTCTCCGCCCAAACTAGAGGAGACATCGCCGCCGGAAAGCCCACCCAGGCCTTCCGATATATCGGTTATACCTTCAATGACGCCTGTTATTACGTCGGACGGACGTGTCCGCCGGCCATCATCTTCCTCTTCGTCAAAACCGAAATCACCGGCAACCGTAAAAGCCGGACGCCAGCGTTCCGCTTTAATGAGGAAGACCAGCTCGCGGCGTCCTTCACTGGTGTGCTGACCGCCCAAACCGGCTGTTATCGGGATGGAAGGCGTCATGAACGGCGTCATGCGCTGAAATGCTCCCTGGACAATGTCCGACCCCTGGGTCAACCAGGGCAGGGTACTCAAGTCTTTGTTTTTCGTGTTGCGGTACAAGCCGCCCAGGACCAGGACCTCCCCATGGCGCACCCATACGGAGGTGGTGATGTTGCGGGTGACGAATTCCGGCACGCTGATGGAGGAACGCTGGCCGAGCAGGCCTTCGGAGTCTTCCACCGCCACATTGATGCGTTGGCCTTCTTCGTTCACTTCCGCCGTCAGGTTGAGTTTGATGTATGTATCGTCATTGGTGGTAAAGTCCCCGTCATCATCCGCTATCTGCTCGGCCATGACCGACAGTGACACCCCCGTATTGCGGAATGAAGTTGTCTGTACGGCGGTAGAACCCACCACGACCTTGTTTACATAGGGCACCTGTTGTACGGTCTGAATCACCGTCGGCGTGGGTTGGCCCACCACCACCATGGCCTTGGGGCGGGAGAGTATGAATGCCCGGTTCTTCGACACCAGACCCTGCAACACGACTTCATAGTCGCCATGGCGCCCGCTCAGCCGGTCCAGAAAAACCGTGATACCCGAGCTGGAACGGGTGGGGAAGGTCAGGTCGGCTTCCGAGATGGCTCCCTGGCCGGTACTCGCCCGTCCATACGGCTGCGGGATTTCCCGTTGCCGGTAATAGGCGCTGAACCCGGTTTCCACTCCGCTGATGGTTTGGAATTCCACAATCTTGACAGAAACATTCACCTGTTCCTGCTGGGCGACCGCAGGTAAAGCCGCCAGCAACACGATGATACAAAGGATTACCGAAGACGCAACGGCCAACACCCCCATACGGTATTTAACCGCATCGCCGTTAAATCGACGTCTGCTTACCGGGTGGATGATTGCCTTGCGTTGCATGCTTTGTGCTGTCATAGGTATTGCATTCATGGTATTACTGCTGGTAGCTGACATCCGTCTCATATTTCGACACATTTTGTATGTCGTCAAAGTTCGAGAAGCGCACACTGAATGGACGGGTTTCACCCGAGTGCATCCTGCCCACATTCACGGTGGTGGTGTCATAGATCTGATTGCCAAAACCGTATATGGTTACTATAGCCTGAACGTTGCTAAAAGTTTCATTGCTTCGGTTCACTATTTGTCCGGTCACATTGTAATACCGGTATCGGGAGACCGCCGGCCAACCTTCGAAACGGCCGCTCTTGAACGAAGAAGTGTTAAAGACCAATATCGGCTGCGATTCTGTCTCGCGCCGCAACACCTCGTCCGGTGTCAGGATGATGAACGTCCCGTCATCGGCACGGTCCAGGCGCTGCCGGATCGTCTGATCCGCCTGCATCTGGGGCAGTTCCCGGATGATGCGACTATAAAGCAGGCCTGCTTCGTTGTAGCGCTCCTGCCGCCAGTACGTATCCGCCAGTTCCAACTGGGCCGCCAAATCCTCGGGCGTTTCATCCAGCCGCCGCTGTAACTCATCCACCCGCGATTCCAGGTGCGCCGGGTTCCGCGGATCCCGGCGCGCCTCATCCGAGAGCATCGTCAGGTACTGACGGGAGTGCTCGGCATAAGGGCCGTCCGGGGCCATCTCCAGATATTCATTAAAGAAATCCATGGCGTTGCGTACGCCGCCGATTTCTTTATAGGTCACCCCGAGATAATACCGGGCCTCGATCGCCGAAGGGGAGTCCGGGTACGTCGACACCACATTGGTAAGACGTGGTATGACCTGGGAATAGTCCCCCGCACGGATCATCCGACGGGCATTGTTCAGCTCGCGGTTGGCGTAGCCGGCGTTGGAGGTGGCGTTGTCCGGGTTGGTGTTTACGCCTACCGGCGGAGCGATGTCCCCGCCGTTGACAATACAACCCGCGAACGTCAGGCCTGAAACGACCAGAAGGATCGTCAGGAACAACGATCGATAAGACTGCACAATACCCCCCGGCATCTTGCACGCAGCACGCATGCGCGCCGGCAAGTGCTTTGCTTGAAAATAATTCATTGTCACTATAGTTCCGGTTAAAAGTCGCGCTTTTTGACACAAAAATCTGCACAATGGCATCTTAACCGCACATTATAGCATAAATTGGCGACCTTTGTCTTACTTCTGCCGTTCTTCCAGCTTTTTGAGCACGAGCTCTGTCACATCAACTGTTTCTATGGGCTCTTCGAGGCCTTCCAGGTAGCCGTTTGCCACGATGATGTCGTAGTCTGATTCTTTCCCCACCGAGGAGATTAATTGCACGGCATGGTTGCTGGCTTCGCTCATGAGAATCCAATAGCGTGCTGTTCCGTTCTCGATCCGCTTGTCCCGAATCTCGTTGTACTCCGGCGTGGAGCGCACGACTTTCTGGTAATCCACACTTGCCGGTTGGGCGAAATTCAAGGCGGAACCGTAAAAAATACGTTGTTCGTCTATGCTTTCCTGCGGAATGGAATAGCTCGCCAGCGCCAAACCGGAAAGTCCCAACAGCAAAACGACGCAGAAACAGATTGTCCGTATCCAAATAGTATTCATGGCCCACCTGCCATTTCTCATTGTATACCCATCACTTTTCATATATTTTGGGGTAATAACCCCGAAACTCCAAATATCAATACCGCATCTTGTAAGCGGCCTACTCACTCTATTATACAGGGCAAAACGGAAAAGTTTCCGAATCATTCAAATTTTTTCGCCTTGAGATACCACTTGGGATAGCTGTGTGGCCCGGATTGACGCATAACCGGTTATATCGAAGCATGGTAGCCCCGGCCCGCATATGATACATGCCCTACTGGTTAATACCCCGGACTGTCAACAATGTTTCAAAAAAGGCCGTTTCGCTTGGCAATTCGGCGGGGTTTGTGTGTCTTTTTGGGGGTATTGCGGGCGCTGCTTGCAATGCGTTTCCCGCACAGAATCGCCCTGAATCTAGCCCTGATCCGCGCCTGGACCACGAGATTTCCCCGGCGGGCGCTCCAGAAAGCCGTTTTGGGGTTTAATACGGGACAAGTTCTGGGGTACGATGTAACGCGTTGGGATTATGGCGGCATGCAGCCGCCGCAACGGTATACAATACGTAAGTGTCCCGTATAATCGTAACACCCATTCGTGGCCGGTATCGTTAAAGGCGGTCACGCTGCAGCACGTTATTATGTTGAAAATCATTGGATACGAAGCACAGATCAAGAGAGAACAACATGACTAGGTATGGCCTGTCCAGGAACCGTCTTTCCCACCTTAGTATGGCAACCTGGCTGCTGTTTTGCGGCTGGTTGCTGCTCGGGCACACCCCCCTGAATGCATCACCACCCATACCGGGGCCCACGCATTCCCCGGCTGGCTCCTTTTCCGAGGAAGTCTGGTTCGACGCCGGCTATGCGCAAGACGCCAAGCAGGTGCAGGTGAAAGCCGCCGGGAATCATCTGCCCGAGGATGGCAACCTACTGCGCTTTGTCTTGCACATTGACAGTGACATCCGGTTCCGGGACGTCTACATCTTCATGACCATCCGGGATGCGGCGGGGAACACCCAGGCCGAGGGCCATCTGCGGATGGACCTATACCCCGGCGACAACGAATGTGTTATTCAATGGGATGCATCCGGGCTGGAGCCGGCGCGTTATACGGCCTCGTTTCGGGTGAATTACACCACCCTGGACGCCGCCGCCCGGTATACGCTGCCCTTTGTGAAGGTGTCCAGGGCGGAGATGCAGCGGAAGCTAAACGAACTGGAAACCCTCCACACCGCCATAGCCAACCAACTGGATAGTTCCCGAGATAGCTCCGGCGCCTACCCCTACTTCCAGATCAAGCTGGCCCTGATCGAGGAATTTGTCCCCCTTGCGCGCACCTTGGTGGACCAGCAGGTCTGGCGCGAAGCCTACCCGCTGCTGAACCGACTGACCCATACCGCCAATTCCATCAACGCCGAGTATGTTTTCAGCAGCCTGAGTCCGGAGCGCTTGCAGGCGCGCTCGGATGTGGATGTCAGCCAGGCGCGGGTGGAAGCGAATGAACTGATGCTCGGGCAGACGCCCATATTTCTGCTCGGAGCCCGCCATGCGCTGGACGAAGTCGAGACCCTGAAGCGCCTGAAACGTTTTGGGTTGCAGTTGGCGGTCCCGGAAATCCCACCGGGGCGCAGCATGGCTGGGCCGAACGCGCCACGCCCCGTGCAGCAGGCGATTCAGGACTACCTCCGCACTGCGGAATCCTTGAATCTGGCGGTCATTCCCCAATTGGATTCCCGCATTCCGGAAGGTTGGATGCTTGATCGTTGGCCGGACCTCATTACCGAAGGCTTCCTCAACCACGCCCACCCGGTATACCAGGCCCTGTTCAAAGACCACCTGTCACAGGTGCTGCCCGTGCTCGGCCAGTCGCCGCAGGTGATTGCGGCCTCGCTGCTGGATGAAGCCCGGTATAAATTCGACACCGAGCGGATTAGGCAGTTGTTCATTGAGCATATTCGCAGCCGCTATCCCGATCGCATGGAGCTCAACGCGAACTGGCGCGGCCACTTGGCATCCCACGACGAGATCACGATCTGGGGCGATCACCCGGATCACGGTTACCAGAACCGACGCGCCTATCAGTATGACTGGCAGCAGTTCCACCGGCGCTTCATAGAATCGCATGTCGGCGACTTGCTGGAACAGTCCCGCAGCCATGCCCCTCGGATTCACTATGTGCTGCCGCAAAGCGCAACCGCCTTTGAACTGGGCGAAACGCGCTTTAACCTGGACCGGGAGACCTTGTCCCGGCGCATGCCCATCAATAGCCTGGCCACACAGTCGCGTCCGCGGTCCGGAGTCTACGCCTATGACTTCCCGGGCGCCAGCATTCACTATGCCCTGCAACAGTCCTTCAATCCGCAGAGCATGATGGTGGACCTGAACGCCGAAATTCAGGACACGGCGGTGATGGATTCCGAACAGGCCTATCGTTTCGTGAACAGCCTGGTCTGGGAAGGCGCCATCGCCGGCCTGAACGCCATGGCGATAGACGCGAAGAGCGAAGTATGGCGGCAGCCGGAAACCCTCGAAGCCCTCGCCGTGGCTAACTACGACATCAACCGCCTGGCCCCCATCGTGGGGGCCTTTCACAATGCGCCGACCGATGTCGGTATTCTCTTCAGCGGTTCCTCCAAGATTTTCGACGATGGCTTGCAGCACCTCAGCTCCGCCTGGAACGCCTTCGAAGGCAGTAGTTTCGCAGGCTACACCGTGCGCTTTCTCACCGAGTCGCAGATTCAGGAAGGGGTCCTGGACGACATCAAGATACTTATCCTGCCGGAAACCCCCGCCCTGGAAAATGAGACTTTCGACAAAATTCACCAGTATATCCTGGACGGCGGCGCCATTTGCCGGGCCGGGACCCCGATTCCGTACACGCCCCACGGGCAATCGCGCACGGAAGTCCTGCCGAGCAGCGGCAAGACCGTGCTGGTCCGGGGCACCAACCAGTCCACCGAGTATCTGCACGCCATGGATGCGGCGATTATACTGGGCGCGCTACCGGTCATCGCCCGGCCCACCAATGCCCACGGCTACCCGCTGGAAGGGGTCAAGACGCGCCTGGTACACCATGAAGGCGAGAGTTACCTCTACGTCCTCAATGTCCGCAAGGACCCGGTCGTTTCGCATCTGGCCGGCAACCTGCACAGCGGACGCGACCTGATCCGGGGCCGGGACGTGAAATTCCCGATGAAACTGGACTCGCTCGACCCGATGCTCATCCGCCTGGAACAACCGGTCTACGAGCTGCAAATGACCGCCCAACGCCGCTGAGGCCACAAGACCCATTGTGTTGCAGCATCTGTCCGCACCCAACCCGACCGACACCCTCTCCGGTGTCGGTCTTTTGGAGAGTACCCAAACCATGACTATGCCCGGGCGCATTATGGCGCTGGACGTCGGCGAGGTCCGCACCGGCGTCGCCGTCACTGATCCCATGCAAATTATCGCCTCGCCCCATTGCGTGGTGAAGGAAAAATCCCTGGAGGCGGCCCTGGACCGGGTTGCCGCACTGACCCGGGAGCTGGAGCCGGTGCTGTTGGTTGTCGGCATCCCGCTGGACCGTGAAGGCAAGCCGGGACCCCAGGCGGAGAAGATCGAGCGTTTTATCGAGGCCCTGGAACCGCGTATCAGTGTTCCAGTTTACCGCCAGGACGAACGCTACAGCACGGCGGGAGCGGAACGCATGCTGATCGACGCCAACATGCGCCGGAACAAACGCAAAAATGTCGTGGATAAAATCGCCGCCACGCATATCCTGGAGGCCTATTTACAGGGGCAGAAGCGGGGCGGGGGGTAGGGGCGAACCGCGTGTTCATCTAATGGTGTTCGCCCATTTGTTTTTCTACCACGGAAAGCACGGACGATGTGGCATGTTTCTCTGGATGCCTGCCTGCGCAGGCATGACGATTGGGGGGCTGCGTAGCCATGTGGAGTAGCGCTCTTTAGTGCGCGCTTCGTGCAGCCGCACGAAGGTGGTCTGGCACAATCATCCGGCTTGCCAGCACGTTCGTCGCATCGCACTACCCCCGTCATTCTTATGTGGAGTAGCGCACTTCAGTGCGCACTTCGTGCAGCCGCACGAAGGTGGTCCGGCACAATCACCCGGCTTGCCAGCACGCCCGTCGTAAAGCGACTCGCCAGTCGTCATACCTGCGCAGGGGGCTGTTTATTAGGTCGATTTTTCAGGAATTTTGGACAAACACCATTCATTCAGTGGCAACATGTTTCTTCAAATAGCCACGGGATTCGGCATTGCTGTTGCGGTTGACTATCTACTTTGCACAACACTACGACTAACCCCGGCAGGGGTTACGGATGAATACCCCGGGAACCGGTCTTGCAAAGAAAACCGACCCCAGCGGGATCGCGGATAATCAATAAAGACAACAAATCACAATTTTAGGCAACGCTTTCAGCGTAGCGGAGATGGTGGTATCGCTTACCCAGGGTAGGCCTTGACCTCGCGGTCAAGTCCAACCCTGGGCTGTATTTAGCAAAGCTCCTTCAGAGCAATTTTTGTTGACATGGACTTTACGACGCCACCTATTCCCCGCTCTACGTCTTTGCTCCTCTGCGTCTTTGCGTTAAAAAATTGTGCCCAATGTTCTCATTCGCGACCCATTCAGGGTCGGCCCTGGGAGGGGATACCCGATCCCGGGGTATCGCCTTCGGGCGAACCCAAGGTTCGCTCCTCCGGCTCAACCCCGGGCTAATCATCCGTGACCGCTCCGCGGTCGGGCGGTTGTATGTCCCTGGGTGATGAACGAACAAAGGGATTTAACACGCCCTTGAAAATCTTGATTTATAGTTATGTAATTAAGCCACAACTAACAAGCACTTAATCATTACACCAGCAGGCAGGAAACCAGTGCATTGTCGTTACCACATATGTCCTGACCCGATCCTCCTTTGCGTAAAAAAATGTCCCTTTTTACTGCTGGCGCCCCTCCAGGGAGCTATCGATGGGGGGACGGCCATACCCGGGGTGGCGGCCTTCGGGCTATCGCCTTACGGCCTTACCCCGCGCTACAAGCTACGACCACTCCGTGGTCGAGGGGGACCTGTTCTACGGCGTGAAACGTTTAGACGGGGCTAATGCGGCCGCAGTCAAAATAATCGTCCGTGTTTTCCGAGCTTTCCGTGGTAGAAAAAATGGGTGAATTAATTCGTTGCAATTGACCCTACTGCCTTACCCCGCGCTATATGCTACGACCGCTTCGTGGTCGATCGTAGTACCAGAACTACAACTGAAGTTATTAAACACGGTACAATCCTGTCATGCAACCTGATGCTTCTCACATTCCGGACGGGGACCCTCCGGCGAAATCTTCTTGGCGTTTTATCTACCGGCTTTTTGT
>SKJD01000271.1 GCA_007116095.1 Candidatus Hydrogenedentota bacterium | reverse complement strand
CATCCAGACTGCCCCGCGTCCGAGAGGTCATCCGCCCCCAAGCGTCGTAGGCAAAGTTTGTGGTTGTACCGTCCACCGTCATCGTGGTCTGCTCATTCGCATCGTTGTAGGTGACGCTGGTCGTGCTTTGGTATGGATACCCCGCCATGGCTGCTTTGTCCCCAATGGGCTGTTCCAGGTCGGTATTCGCGCAACTGAACGCATCGTATTACATAATCTATGTTCCGTTGTATCACATTTTGCACAGAAATACAATATTTTGTTTTGTCGGGGTGCAGCGCGAAGGGAGCGAAGCAAGCTGCTCTACTCCGGATAGGGCGCGAGGGGAGCGAAGCAAGCTTCTCTACTCCAGTTAGAGCAAAGCGAGCTTTGCTACTCCGGATAAATCTGTTTGAGTGGTAATGCCCGAATTTTATCCAAATTTACTCGTCATTGTCAGCGTGTGGGATGAGCAAATCGCTACCGAGGGGAATGATGTCCGGGTTCTCGATATCGTTGAGTTCAATGATATCCTGGGCCCGGACTCCGTAGCGGTTGGCGATGCGCTCCAGGTTGTCTCCGACTTCGATTTGATGTCGTCGGTATTCATTGTCCACAGCGTCTTGGGCATCAGCCGTTTCCAGTGCGGCCTCGACGCTAATTTCCTCCGCATCCTGCGCATCCTCAATAGTGACGGAAGCAGGCGCGACTTCATCAGCGTCCGCCTCAGTTTCCGATTCCGGTTCGGGTTCCGGCGCGGATTCCTCTTCAGCCTCCGGGGCTGGATCGGGTTGCGCACCCGGCGCATATTCCCGTATTTCCAGTGTAAAGCCCAGCCGAACTACGTTGGAGTCCATATTGTTCCAGCGCATGATGTCTTCTTCACGGACGCCATAGCGCCGGGCAATGCCGAAGAGGGTATCGCCTTCGCTGATGGTGTGCCGGGTCACGGAATACGCCGGCTCAGGAGGCGCGGCATCTGTATCGGGCTCCGCAGGCTCTACTTCTTCGTCGGTAGGCGCCGCATCGCTTTCTGGCGCTGTTGTTTCCTCAACGGCTTCCGCTTCTTCATGTACTTCGTCTTCCGTGGGCACGCTTTCCACAGGATCAGGCGTGGGCGCCTCGGTCGGCGGCTCCGCTACCTCGGGCTCCGGTTGTGGTTCGGGCCAATCCAGGGGTTCCCGCTCTTCCAGCGCATCCGGTTCAAGGTCGATTTGCAGGTCAACTTCTTCATCCAGCCGATCCCGCCATTGCGTCAGGCGTTCCCTGGCGGCTTCCAGTTCCCGGGTGGAGAGCATGCGGGCTTCTTCCGCTTCGGTGATGGCCTCGATCACCGCTTCGACGGTCTCCGCGTCGGTATCCAGCAGCATCACCGCATCACAACCGGCCCGCAAGGCTTGCACGGCCGTATCCGTTGGCGCATCCGAGAGCATCATGAGATCATCGCCGATTAAAACGCCTTCGTAATACCACTGTTCCCTGATGATACCCTTAACCAAACGGGGCGAGAGCAGCGCCGGGCGATCCGGTTCTTCCAGGTCCAACCCTGGAACAGCGACCCGGGAAATAAGTATGGCGGGAATGCCCTGATCCGCGGCGCGGGCAAAGGGCAAAAAGGAGAGCGCCAATTGCTGGGCGCCTTCGGCGGCAATGTGTAAGCGTCCTTGAGCGTCCTGAATGGCCGCCCCAAGCCCCGGGTAGTGCTTGGCCACCGGTAAGACCCCATGCTCCATCAGCACATGGGCGTAATGCATGCCCATCTGGGTGACGAATTCCGGATTTTCGCCAAAAGCAAATTGGTCCAATTCGAGATTTGGGTCCGACACTTCCGGGAGGTATTGGTCCAGCGGCGGACCGAGAATGACCTCCACCCCAATCTGTTTCGCGGCCTGGGCGGCGATGCGGGCGCTTTCCTCGGTGGCTCCCCGGTGGTCCAGTGCGCCCAGCTCCGCCGGGCCCGGGGGGTCCATGAGTTGCAGGGGATTGCGTGCGCCACCGTCTTGCTTCACGGCAATGTAGGGCGGGATGGCATGGCCGGCTCCGGCGTCGCGAATTTCCCGAATAAGCGCGACGGCCTGCACTTCGTTCTCGATGTTCTCTTCCCGCAACACAACACCGCCGAGTGGATAGCGCGTCAACAACGCCTGGGTAGCATCGTCCAGGCTTTGTCCCTGAATGCCAATGAAGAGATGTCGCGCCGCCAGCATCGGAACATCCACTTCCGGCTCGTCCGCAATTTCAGGTGAGGGCGTGGGGTCCGGGGTGGCAGGCGGGGTTGCGGGAGACGCTTCCGGCGTGGGCGCCGTTTCGTGCTCCCGTGTCTCTTGGACGGACTCGGTCGGCCTGGAGAAATCCATCCCCAAGGTTTCCATCAGCGCATAGCATAGGGAAAAGCCGACTGCAAAGCCCAACACAAAGGTCATGACCAGCATGACGGAGGCTTTATATTTTCGTTTCGTAGGTTGCGCAATCATTACTTCAACTCCAAGGCCCGCACGCCGGTATCTCTGGTTATTTCCCAGGCGCGGTGCGCCACGCCGCCACCCTACGTCGCCAATTTACCGATTAGTTCCTGAAGGCGGCGGCTCCAGAAAGCAACTATTTCGGGGTAGACATCGCCTAGAAAAAGTACTTGCCAATAAACTTGGCTATGCCATGAAAGATCGAGCCGATAAAGCCCCGCTGGATTTCTATCCGGCCGCTTCGTATGGCCATCCGGAAATCATAGGCGTGCTTCAGTATACCTACGGCGGGCGTGAACGTGGGATCATTCACCGACGGCGGCATGGCTTCAATATCCATGGGGTGACCCAAGCGGACAGGGACCTG